>JANTHT010000018.1 GCA_024762235.1 Sulfurospirillum sp. | reverse complement strand
ATCGGATTTTTTGCGAATTACTTGATATTTCGAGACAACGTTAAAAAAGATTCTATTATGAGGGGGTATTTTCTTCCCGTCCCGGACGTTCGTAGGTCAAAAACTCTTCGATGTTGTATTTGGATCTGTGTTCGGGTGTCATGAGGTGGATCATCATGTCTCCCAGATCGAGGACGGTCCACTCTTCGCTCTCTTCGGTATAGAGCAGTTGCTCGCCGAGCTCTTTGATCAGCGGTTTGAGGTAGTCCAGCAGGGCGGCGCCATGTTTTTGTCCGAGTGTGGAGGCGATGATAACATCGTCTACGAGGTAATCTTTCCCGCGCATATCGAATGCCTGGATATTTTCTGCTTTTTTTTCGTCCAGCAGTTTGACGATCGAATCAATCCTGTGACTCATTGCGTTCCTTACTTTGATAATAGTGCCAGATCTCTGTAGCCAGCCGCCGGGGCAGCATCTCTCTTTTGATTTTCTTCCTGAGTTCTGTCGAGCTTATATTAGCATTTACTTCGAGTTTTTGCAAGTTTTGGGGGATAGCGACCCCTTTACGTGTCGCGACGACGAAGGTGACCATCTTTTTAAGTTTCCGATACGCTTTCCAGCGGGGAAGGTCGGGAAGGTTGTCCGCACCGATGATGAGATAGATCTTCTGTGGATGGTATCTTTTTCTGAGGTAACGTACTGTTTCGATGGTGGCTACGGGACGATTCTGTCTCAGTTCGTAGTCGAGTGCCTTTGCCCGGGGATAAGGTAAAAGTAACTTTTTTACCCACCTGTAACGTAAATCCGGCGGAGCGAAAAATTTTTTTTTGAAGGGATTGAGGTAGGTGGGAACGACGAAAAGTGCGTCTATATCGAGCTTTGCAAGCGATTTTTCTATAATCTGTTCGTGTCCTGTGTGTGGCGGATCGAAACTTCCGCCGAAAATGGCGATCTTCATTTAAACTGTTTTAAACCTCAATTAACTTAAAATATTAATATCAAATATTTTCGACAATATTTTTGATCAGATTGTACATAAATTTTACTAAAAAGGGGTGCCAATGGCATTGAAGGTAGCGATTACCGGTTTTGGGCGTATAGGCAGATGTGTAGCGAGGATCTTGAACGCGCGTGATGATATCGAGCTGGTTGCAGTCAATGACACGACTGACAGAGAGATGACGAAGTATCTGATGAAGTACGACAGTGTGCACGGCACCTTTGACGATGTCGTAGAGATCCTGGAAGATGACTACATGCAGATCGGAAAGTCGAAAGTGAAGTTTCTTAACGACAGAGATCCCAAAAATCTCGATTTTGCGAAGTATGGCGCTGAAGTGTTGCTCGAGTGCACGGGTGCATTCTATACACAGGAAAAATCCCAGCCCTACATCGACAACGGCATCAAGCGGGTGATCTTTTCGGCACCGGCCAAGGATGACGCGACAGCGACTTTCGTGATGGGTGTCAACGAAGCGCAGTATGCGGGAGAGAAGATCATCTCCAACGCCAGCTGCACCACCAACTGCCTGGCGCCTGTGACCAAAGTGATCGACGATGCTTTCGGGATCGAAAAGGGACTTGTGACTACGGTACATGCCTATACCAACGACCAGAATATTCTCGATGTCAAGCACAAGAAAGATCCGCGCCGTGCGCGTGCCGCTGCGGTCAACATGATTCCCACCACGACCGGTGCCGCCAAAGCGATCGGGCTCGTGATGCCGCACCTCAAAGGAAAGCTCAACGGGCAATCTATCCGCGTCCCGACTCCGGACGTCTCCATGATAGACCTCAATGTCATCGTCAAAAAAGAGACGACCAAAGAGGCGGTCAACGCTGCCTTCAAAGCGGCGCAGGAAGGGAAGATGGCAGACTACATCCTGCTGGACGAAGATAAACGGGTTTCGAGTGACTTCATAGGCTGTGAGATCAGTGCGGTCGTCGCTGCGGATCTGACACAGGTGATCGACGACAACTTCGTCAAGGTGATGGCATGGTACGACAACGAGTGGGGCTACAGCTGCAGACTTGTCGACATGGCTGCACACGTCGCAAAATCTATATAGTATAAATCAATAAAGGGTGGCAATGGAACTATTATCGATCAAAGATTTGAATCTGGAAGGGCAGCGTGTCTTCATAAGATGTGATTTCAATGTGCCAAAAGACGAATTTGGCAACATCAGCGACGACCGGCGTATACGCTCTGCGCTTCCGACGATCCGCTACTGTCTGGACCGGGATTGCAAGATCATCCTCGCAAGTCACTTCGGGCGCCCCAGGCCCGGCGAGTGGAACGAAGAGAAAGACTCGCTCAAACCGGTAGCCAAGAGGCTCCACTCACTGCTGAAGATGGATATCAAGATGGCGGAAAATGTCGTCGGCGACGATACGATCGAGACGGCACAGAATCTGGAAGAGGGCGAGATACTGCTGCTGGAAAATCTGCGATACAACCCGGGTGAAACCGCCAACGACGAAGAGTTTGCAATGCGTCTGGCTTCGATGGCGGATTTCTACGTCAACGACGCCTTCGGTGCGAGTCACAGAAAACATGCGTCGATCTACGCACTTCCGGCGCTCTACGACAAATCGCACAAGGCGGCAGGCTTTTTGATGCAAAAAGAGGTCAATTTTTTCTATAAGTCTGTCATGAACCCCGTGCGTCCGTTTATCGCAGTGGTCGGTGGAAGCAAAGTTTCGGGCAAACTGCAGGCGCTGGTCAACCTGGTCGACAAAGTGGACAAACTGATCATCGGCGGCGGTATGGCTTTTACATTTCTCAAAGCGCAGGGATATGAGGTCGGTAAATCGCTCGTGGAGGATCATCTGATCGAAGATGCGAAACGGATCATCTACCGTGCGATGGGCAGAGGTGTCAAACTCTATCTGCCGGTCGATCTGGTGGTCTCTCCCGAGATCAGTGAGACGGCCCCTGTCAAGTATCTGCCGATCCAGGAGATTCCCGAAGAGTGGATGGGGCTTGATATAGGGCCGGCGACCAACCGCCTCTTCAGGGAAGCGATCAACGATGCGCAGACGATTTTGTGGAACGGTCCGATGGGTGTCTACGAGATGGACAAATACTCCAAAGGCTCTTTCATGATGAGCCACTATATCGCCGATTCCAACGCTTCCACGATCATCGGTGGCGGTGATACGGCCGATGTGGTACAGCGTGCAGGCGATATCGACGAGATGACTTTCATCTCTACAGGGGGTGGCGCGAGTCTGGAACTGCTGGAAGGCAAGATGCTTCCGGGTGTGGAAGCGGTCAGAAAGGCGCAGTGATGATCATCGCCTCCAACTTCAAGACCAACCATACCAGAGCGAGTACCAGAGCCTACATGGAGGAGCTGGACCGTTTCGTGCGTGAAAGCGGGAGTCGCCAGCGTGTCATGGTCTTCCCCCCGGCGACGGCGCTGGAGCGATTTGAAACGGCTCCTCAGATCGTGACAGGGGTACAGAATGCCTATCCGGTCGAAAAGGGCTCGTTTACGGGTGAGATCGGTCTGGAGCAGATCGACGAGTTCGGCCTGCGGACCATACTGGTGGGCCACAGCGAAAGGCGTCATATCTTCGGCGAGACGCAGCAGATGTGTGCGCAGAAGTATACTTTCTTCCAAACGCACGGTTTCGAGATCGTCTACTGTATCGGCGAACCCGAAGCGGTGCGTCAAAAGGGGATCGAAGCGGTCGTCGACTACAACTTCGCACAGCTGGAGGGGATCGATCTCGATTACGGGAAGCTGATCGTCGCCTATGAGCCGGTCTGGGCGATCGGTACGGGCTTGACCGCCTCTGCGGAACAGATCGACGAGACACTGACACGCCTGCGCAGGAAGATCAAAGCGCCGCTGCTCTATGGCGGAAGCGTCAAGCCTGCCAACACGGAAGAGATTCTGAAAATCGAAAACTGCGATGGTGTGCTGGTCGGAACAGCCAGCTGGGATGTCGGTCAGTTTTGCGAGATGATCGCTATCGCGGACAGGCTCTCCTGAATCGCGCTATACCGGCATGCCCATCGGATGTGCAGCAGGCGAGAGTCTTTCTCTGAAGCGCTGCAGATCCTCCTCTTTCCCGATGATGATCAGCAACTCTCCCGCATATACTCTCTGATCGATGCTCCTGTCTGTGATAAGCAATTTGCTCTTTTTGCTTTGGTCCACAATGGCAAGGAGGATCAGACCTCTGCTTTTAAAGTCGATTTCTCTCAGATGTTTGCCATCGCACGGGCTCTGTTCCGGGATTTCGATTTCGACCATTTTAACGCCTCCCTGCCGATAGAGAATATCATCGATCGCTCTGTTGAGGGCAGGCCGCGTCAACCGGCAGAGCATCTGGTTCGCAGCTTCTTCATAGAGATCGATCACTCTCTCCGCGCCGGCGTATCGCAGTTTTCTGCTGTTTTCCCGAGAGTCGCTGAGCGCAATGATGCTGATCTCCGGAAAGAGTGCACGCAGGCTTAGAATCGCGAAGAGCGTATCTGTGACATCGTCGAAAGCGCAAAAAACCATATCCTGCAGAGGGTCGATACCGAGTTTTTGCAAATCACTTTTGGTGAAGGTCGTCGCATGCATGGTGTCTGCGGATTTGGAGGGTGTATCCGATGCGGCACTCCCTTTTCGCACGACGACATCTACCTTGCGGGAATCGTTCTTCAGATGTTTGTAGAGAGTGCGGCCATACGTGTCGAAACCGAAGAGAAAAATCTTTCTCTGTTCAGGCGGCGGCAACATGAGATACCTCCTTTCTCAGTTTTTCAAGGGCAAAATCATAGCCGATACAGATGAGACGGTCATTCGCCGTGACAATAAAATCGTCCGGTGGGTTGAAGATGAATCTCTCTTCCCGGTCGCCGCCAGGCCGCACAACGCCCAGCAGTATCAATTTGAAGGCATCGGGATTTATCTCTGCGATCCTTCTGTTTTCCAGAGGAGTTCCGGAAGCGACGGTGAACGCTTCCGCCTGTGTACGCAGTTTGCGCCCGATAATCGAAAAGGCGAGATCGGATGCGACGGGATTTTCGGCATAGATGGCGCCGATCCTGCCTCCTATCTCTTCAGGTGTGACGATATGGTCTACCCGGGCATGTTGCAGATTTTCGATCATCTCCGGATCCTTGCATCGTACGGTGACATGTACTTGCGGATTGAGGCTCTTGACATTGATCGTCATGAGTGCGTTCAGTCTCTCGTCGGAATTGAGCGCAAGCATATGGCTGATACGGTTTTCGATATGCAGTTTGATAAAGATCTCGCTTTGTGTAGCGTCGGCACAGAGTGTATGGTACCCAAGGGCCTGTGCTTCTTGCACGATATCGGGGTTTTTGTCGATCACGACAAAAGTATGCCCTTCGGCGGCGAGCCCTTTGGCGGCGAGCCTGCCCATGGTGCCAAAACCACATATTACTGTAATCTTTCCCCTTTTCCCCATGTCCTGGACGAGACGCTCCTCTTTGAGCACTTGCATATGCTCTCCGAATGCGGAAACGATCACCGATGTGATAAAGGAGATAAGCCCTATTCCGGTGATGATGATCATCATGGAGACGGCCCGTCCTTCATCGGTTGCCGGTGAGATATCGCCATACCCTACTGTGGAGATCGTTACAAGCGCCCAGTAAAAAGCGTCGAATATCGTATGGATGTTTGGATTTTTGTTACCTTCGAAGACATAGAGCATGATACCTGCGATAAAGACGAAAAAGGTTGTCAGGGAGAGCAGTGTCAGGAGTTCGGTCTTTTTGTATTTGAGTATCTCCAAAAAGCTGCTGAGGCTTCTGGTATAGCGGAGCATCTTGAATGCTCTGAAGAGGATGAAGACGCGCAGCACGCGGATGCCTCTGTAACTCGGCAGGAGAGCGATAAGATCGATGATGGCCGAAGGAGTGGTCATGTAGCGCCATTTATCCTTGAGTATCGTCATTGCCAGCGTACGCAGTGAGATCGGCGTGTCAAAAATCAGATGCTCCTCGTAGGCTTCCGTGATCTTTGTATGGATATCGCTGTAGACCCACATACGCAACAGATATTCGCAGATGAAGAGTGTCGTGACTGCGTAGAGGTCGTAGTTGTCGAGCCACTGCGGTACAGGTTTTTTTACATCTGCAACGAGGATCGCGATACTCGAAAGTATCACCGTCAGCATAAAATAGTCAAAATACCTTTTATAAGGGTAACTCTCGTTTTCGAGAAGGTTGTAGATGAATCTTTTGGTGCTTCGGTAGGGAAGCCAGCTTTGCAGAAAATAGGCAAACCGTATCATAGAGTTGATATATCGCTCTTTTATCTTCATCTCCTTGTGTATGATGACAGAACTCTCTGCAGACATCGATTGCGGATTTGGCTATGCAGTGGGTTCATTGTTGATAGTATCGACACAGCACGAAATATGCCAGAGGGTTATTAGAGGTGCCCAACATTGTTATTAAGTTAAGAAAAATTAAGCGCGGTTTATCTGCGCGTGAGCCCTGCGCTGAGCAGAACTTAGCGTTAGCGTAGCTTTTGGGACTTTGTTCCAAAAGCGTTAACTTAATGGTATTAGAGGTGCCCATAAATAAATCAGGGTATAATTAGGATCAAAAAAGGTATATACATGCATCTGTTAGAGAGAGATAACCGTTTCAATCTGGCAAATATCGTCACGTTTGCCAATATCACGCTTGGCATCGTTGCGATCTATTTCATACAGCAGGGAAATTTCACTGTGGCGATCGTACTGGCCTGGATCGCCGGTGCATTCGATATACTCGACGGGAAAATCGCCAGACGTTTCAATCTCTCGTGTGAGTTTGGCGTACAGCTGGATTCTTTTGCGGACTTCATCTCCTTTGTCGTGATGCCCTCGTTTCTGCTCTTTTATGCACTGGAGAAGAGTACACCGTTTGAGACCGTACTGACCGGTCTGGTCTTTATCTACTATATTATAAGCGGGTTGCGGAGGCTGATCGAGTTCAATCTCAAAAGCGAGGCGGGCAGCGTGACCAAATATTTCGAAGGGGTGCCGACACCTCTGGGAGCCATCCTTCTCTGGGTGCTCTATCTGATCTACACGTATCACATCGTCCACAATCTCTATAGCATACTCGCCTCTGTTATCCTGATTGGATGGCTGCTCAACTCCAGGGTGAAGATACCGCATCCCTGACAAACTGAAGTGATCCTGAAAAACAGACGCCTGTCATGATGAAATATATTTGAATCAAGAGTAGAGATATACTTCATTTGTTTCCTTTTTTTAAGGAAACAAAATAGCCTATAAAAATGCAAAAATCCCCTGAATTATTGACTTTCCAGACTTTATATAGTATACTCCCGGTTCAAATTTGCGTCAGATGAATGTCTGACAAGTTCTTTTAAGGGAAATTGATGGAAAAAATCAGACTTAAGCTCAAGGCTTATGATCACAGAGTTTTAGACAGATCTGTTGCAGCTATCGTAGATGCTGTCAAGAGAACAGGTGCAGAAATCAGAGGCCCGATCCCTCTGCCTACAAAGATCAAAAAGTACACCGTACTGAGATCTCCTCACGTAAACAAAGATTCACGCGAACAATTTGAAATGCGCATGCATGCAAGACTTATCGACATCGTTTCAGCGACGACTGATACAGTTGATTCACTGATGAAGCTTGACCTCGCTCCCGAAGTCAACGTCGAAGTCAGAGCGATGAAATAAGGATTGAGAGAATGGAATATATAGTAGAAAAAATCGGTATGACAAGAACTGTAACTGTTCCTGCAGTACCTGTAACACTGGTAAAGATTGTAGAAGCGAAAGTGTGTGAAGTGGATGAGAACAAGAGCGGTCTCGTCGCCTTCAGTTATGGCAAGTCTGTGAACAAAGCGGTAGCAGGTCAGCAGAAAAAGTACAACCTCTCTCCCGAGTACAACAGATTCATGACGCTGAAAGTAGCGAATGAAGAAGCGGGTGATCTTGACACTGCACCTCTCGCAGATGCGAAAGTGGTCAAATCGACTTTCAACTCCAAGGGTAGAGGTTTCAGTGGTGCGATCAAAAGACACGGTTTCGCAGGCGGTCCGGGTGCACATGGTTCGAGATTTCACAGAAGAGTCGGTTCAATCGGTAACGCAGAATGGCCGGGTCGTGTACAAAAAGGGAGAAAGATGCCGGGACATTACGGTGACGCGAAAGTGACTGTCAAGAACGAAATCGTTTCATTTGATGCCGAGACCGGTATCGTGGCACTGAAAGGTGCGATTCCGGGTGCAAACGGCGCATTAGGTAAGATAAGGATAGTAAAATGAGTAAAGCAATCGTACTGGATAACAACCTCGAAAAAAGCGGTGAAGTAGCACTTCCTGCCACTTTTCTTGAAGCGAATCCACACAACTTGTATCTGTATGTGAAATCTTACCATGCAGCGCTCAGAGCAAACACTGCTAAGACAAAGACGAGAGCGGAAGTGAGTGGTGGCGGTAAGAAACCATGGGCACAGAAAGGCAGAGGCGGTGCAAGAGCCGGCTCCAACAGATCGCCGATCTGGGTAGGCGGTGGTGTTTCGCATGGCCCGAAAAACAACAGAAACTATTTCCAGAAAGTGAACAAAAAGCAAAAACGTGCGGCACTCGAATGCGCAGTGACTGAAAAAGCGAACAACGGGAAACTCTTCGTCGTGGAGAACATCAGTGTCGAGAGCGGTAAGACAAAAGAGGCCGCCGCACTGATCAAAACACTGGGTGTCAGAGATGCACTGGTCGTCAAAAACGCGATGGATGAGAAGACATTCTATGCGTTCAGAAATCTGCCGAATGCCTATTTGGTAGAACCCAACGAACTCAATGCGTATACAGCGACAGCTTTTGATGCGATCGTGATCGAAAAAAGCGCTTATGAAGAATTAACAAAAGAGGGCTGAAATGGCAGATATTACAGATATTAAATCGATTTTATACACTGAAAAAAGTTTAGGCCTTCAGGAAGAGGGTGTTGTAGTGATACAGACTAGTCCGAGAATGACCAAAAATGGTTTGAAAGAGGTCTTGAGAGAGTATTTCGGTTTCGTTCCTTTGAAAATCAATTCAATGAGAATGAACGGAAAAGTGAAAAGATTCAGAGGTGTCGAAGGGAAACGTGAAGATTATAAAAAATTCTACGTCAAACTGCCCGAAGGCGCTAAAATAGAAAGTTTGGAGGTATAAGATGGCGATTAAATCATACAGACCTTATACGCCTTCAAGAAGATACATGACAGGACTCGATTCCAGTGACATCACCGGAAAACCAAGTGTACCGAGTCTTCTCAAAACACTTCCCAGAAGCGCGGGTAGAAACAGTAACGGTAGAATCACTTCACGCCACAGAGAAGCGGGTGCGAAGAAGAAATACAGAATCATCGACTTTAAAAGAAGAAAATTCGGTATTCCAGGCAGTGTGACGGCGATCGAATACGATCCTTATAGAAACTGTCGCATCGCACTGGTTACGTACGCTGATGGTGAGAAAAGATATATTCTCCAGCCTTCAGGCGTCAAAGTGGGTGACAAAGTGGAAGCGGCTGAAGCGGGCCTCGATATCAAACCGGGTAATGCGATGAAACTGAAAAATATTCCTGTGGGAACAATCATCCACAATATCGAAATGAAACCGGGCAAAGGCGGTCAGATCGCCAGAAGTGCCGGCGGATACGCACAGTTGATGGGTAAAGAGGAGAAATATGTCATCCTCAGACTGCCCAGCGGTGAGATGAGACAAATCCTCGCAGAGTGTATGGCGACGATCGGTACTGTCGGTAACGAAGATTGGGCAAATGTCGTCATCGGTAAAGCGGGTCGTAACAGACACAGAGGAATCAGACCGCAAACGCGTGGTTCGGCGATGAACCCGATCGATCACCCGCATGGTGGTGGTGAAGGTAAAACCAATGCGAGCAGACACCCTGTATCACCATGGGGTATGCCGACAAAAGGGTATAAAACCAGACGCAAAAAAGCGAGCGATAAACTGATTATTTCCAGAAAGAAAGGAAGATAGATGGCTAGAAGTCTAAAAAAAGGTCCATTTGTTGATGACCACTTGATAAAAAAAGTGCAAAAAGCACAGGAAAGTGGCGATAAGAAACCTATCAAAACCTGGTCAAGAAGAAGCATGATCTTGCCTGACATGATCGGTCTGACGATCACTGTACACAACGGCAGAAACTTTGTACCGGTATATATCACTGAAAACCATGTCGGTTACAAACTGGGTGAATTTGCGCCAACAAGAACGTTCAAGGGTCATAAAGGCTCCGTTCAGAAGAAGATAGGGTAAGGGTAGAAGATGAGTACAGCAACACTAAAATTTATCAGACTTTCCCCAACCAAAGCGAGACTGGTAGCCAGAGAAGTACAGGGTATGAATGCCGAAATGGCGCTCGCGGCGCTCGAGTTTATGCCCAACAAAGCGGCCGGTATCATCTCCAAAGTGATCGCATCTGCCGTCGCAAACGGTGAATACGAGCCCGAAGAGGTGACGATTCTCTCATGCAGAGTGGACAAAGGGCCTGTATTGAGACGTTTCAGACCCAGAGCGAGAGGTTCTGCTTCCAGAATCCTGAAGCCTACATCGCATATCTTCGTAGAAGTGGGAACTGTCGTCGAAGAAGAGAAAAAGAAAGCGGCTCCTGCAAAAAGCGAGAAAAAAGTTTCCGAACCTGCAAAAGAGGAGCCAACAGAGAAAAAGCCCGCCTCCAAAGCGAAAAAGGGCACAGATCTGAATGATCTGAAACTCTTGAGCGGCGTCGGACCGGCGATGGAGAAAAAGCTCAATGCAGAAGGGATCACGTCAATCAATCAGATCGCAGAGATGAGCAAAGAAGAGATCGCTGATCTCGACGCGAAGATCGGTATCCGGGGCAAGATCGAAGATACATGGCAAAAAGAGGCGCAAGAGCTTATCAAAAACAATGAGAAGGAGTCTTAAAGATGGGTCAGAAAGTTAATCCTATTGGTCTAAGACTGGGTCTTAACAGAAACTGGGATTCCAGATGGTATCCATCTTCTGAGACAGCTGTGGCGAATGTCGGTGAAGACCATAAAATCAGAACTTTCATCAAGAAAGAGTTGTATTATGCAGGCGTGAGCCAGATCATCATCGAAAGAACAGCGAAGAAACTGCGCGTCACGATCGTTGCAGCGAGACCTGGTATTATCATCGGTAAAAAAGGTGCGGATATCGAGAAACTGAGAGAAAAACTCAACAAGCTGATCGGTAAAAATGTCAACGTTAACATTAAAGAAGAGCGAAAGCCGCAAATCTCGGCACAACTCGCTGCTGAAAACGTCGCTACACAGCTCGAGAGACGTGTCGCTTTCAGACGCGCCATGAAGAAAGTGATCCAGGGTGCGATGAAAAGCGGTGCCAAAGGTATCAAAGTTCAGGTTGCGGGTCGTCTGGGCGGTGCCGAGATGGCAAGAACCGAATGGTACCTGGAGGGTCGTGTACCGCTGCATACACTGAGAGCGAGAATCGACTACGGTTTTGCAGAGGCGCAGACGACTTACGGAATCATCGGTGTCAAAGTCTGGATCTTCAAAGGTGAAGTTCTCGCCAAGGGAATCGCTCCTGAACCAAAAGAGAAACCTAGAAAAAGAAGAGGTGAATAGCCATGTTGATGCCAAAAAGAACCAAATACCGAAAACAGCAAAAAGGTAGAAACAGAGGAAAATCCTACAGAGGAAACTCTATCGCATTCGGTGAGATCGCACTCAAAGCGACAGAGGGCGGCAGAATCGACTCTCGTCAGATCGAAGCTGCAAGGATCGCGATGACACGTCATGTCAAAAGACAGGCGAAATCATGGATTCGTGTCTTCCCAGACAAGCCTCTGACAAAAAAACCGCTTGAGACCAGGATGGGTAAAGGTAAAGGTGCCGTCGACAAATGGGTTATGAACATCAAGCCCGGAAGAATCATTTTTGAAATGGCAGGTGTGAGTGAAGAGTTGGCCAGAGAAGCCCTGACTCTTGCAAAACATAAATTGCCTTTTAAAACGAAAATCATAACTCGAGAGAATGAAAATGAAGTATACTGATTTAGAAGGTAAAGACGCGAAGGCGTTGAACGAACTGTTGAAAGAGAAGAAGTTGTTGCTGTTCAAACTCAAAGCGAAACTGAGAACCATGCAACTGAATAATCCGAACGAGATTAAAGAAGTGCGCAGAGATATCGCCAGAATCAACACGGCGCTAACCGCACTCACAAAAGAAGCGAAGGCGTAAAAGATGGCTGCAGATTTAAAACGAGTTATCCAGGGTACAGTTGTGAAAAAAGCCGGTGACAAAACGGCTACTGTACTGGTTGAGAGAAAAGTGGTGCATCCTAGATATCATAAAATCGTCAAAAGATTTAAAAAATATCTGGTGCATGATGAAAACAATCAGACAAATGTCGGAGATACGATCACTGCCATCGAGTGCAGACCTATTTCAAAAACAAAATCTTTTAGATTAAAAAAGATTGTTTCAACAGGAGTGAAGTAATGGTACAGGGTTTTACGAGATTGGCGGTCGCTGACAACAGCGGTGCCAAAGAGATCATGTGTATTAAGGTACTTGGCGGATCGAAAAGAAGATACGCGAGTGTCGGTGATGTTATCGTTGCTTCAGTCAAAAAAGCGATTCCAAACGGAAAAGTGAAAAAAGGTCAGGTCGTCAAGGCGGTCATCGTCCGTACAAAAAAAGAGGTACAGCGCGAGAACGGTTCACTGATCAGATTCGATGAGAACGCTGCGGTGATCCTCGATGCGAAAAAAGAGCCTATCGGTACACGTATTTTCGGACCGATCGGCCGCGAAGTAAGATATGCAGGGTATATGAAGATCGTATCACTTGCGCCGGAGGTGTTGTAATGTCTGTAAAAATGAAGATCAAAAAAGGCGATACAGTTAAAATCATCGCTGGTGATGACAAAGGCAAAGTCGCTGAAGTACTGAAGGTAATGCCACAAACTTCACAGGTGATTGTAGCAGGATGTAAAATCGCGAAAAAGGCGGTCAAGCCGACCGAGGAGAATCCCAAAGGCGGTTTTGCCAACAAAGAGATGCCGATTCATATTTCCAATGTAGCAAAAGTGGAAGGGTAACAGATGGTAGTGAGATTAAAAGAGAAATACGCAAACGAAATCAGACCGGCGCTTGTCAGCGAGTTTGATATCAAAAATCCTATGCAAATACCGGCGATCGAAAAAGTTTCGATCAGCGTCGGTGCCGGTGAAGATGCAAAAGATGCAAAGATTCTGCAGAATATCCAGGACACGATCTCTCTGATCGCCGGTCAGCATGCGGTCGTGACCAAAGCGAGAAAATCGATTGCGGGATTCAAACTCCGTGAAGGGTATCCTATCGGTGTCAAAGTGACGCTGAGAGGCGATCGCATGTATACGTTCCTGGACAAACTGATCGCGATTACGCTGCCGCGTGTGAAAGATTTCCGTGGTCTGCCCAGAAACGGTTTCGATGGTCATGGTAACTACAGTTTCGGTCTCGATGAGCAACTTGTCTTCCCTGAAGTGAAGTTTGACAATATCATCAAAACACACGGTATGAATATCACAATCGTTACGACGACTGAAGATGATAAAGAGGCGTTCAAGCTGCTTGAACAGATAGGAATTCCATTTGCAAAGGGTCGTGAATAATGGCAAAGAAATCGATGATCGCTAAAGCGAAAAGAAAACCGAAGTTTGCTGTGAGAGCGTATACCAGATGTCAGATCTGCGGACGTCCTCATTCAGTATACAGAGATTTTGGGATCTGCAGAATTTGCTTCAGAAAGATGGCAAACGAAGGCAAACTGCCCGGAATCAAAAAATCAAGCTGGTAAGGAAAGAAGATGGTAAATGATCTCGTATCAGATGCATTGACAAGAATCAGAAACGCATCGATGAGAAAACGTGAAGTAACAGAACTTCTTCACTCCAAACTTGTAGAATCTGTCGTAAAGATTTTTCAGGAGAAGGGGTACATTGAATCATACAATGTCAAAGAAGATGGTAATAAAAAGTTTATCAGTGTGGTACTGAAGTATGATGACAACGGTAACCAGGTCATCAATGAAGTCAAAAAGATATCCAAGCCCGGACGCCGTGTCTACAAACCCGCTTCGGAAATCAAGAGATTTAAAAACGGTTACGGTACAATCGTCGTCAGTACGTCAAAAGGTGTACTCAGTAACGATGTCGCGCACAAAGAGGGTGTAGGCGGCGAAGTTATCTGCAGTATATGGTAAGTCAATGTTTTTTACGGCATTCGATTCAATCGTAGACAAGTAAAAAAGGAAAATAATGTCAAGAATAGGTAAACAACCGGTAGTGATTCCATCCGGAATCGAAGTGAAGAGCGATGGCGCTGTCATCCTCTTTAAAAAGGGAAATGTCGAAAAATTTCTGGATACGAAAAACTTCGTCGACTTCAAAGTCGAGGGGAACGAACTTGTTTTTGCACCCAAAGGTGACGACAGACAATCCCGTGCATTCTGGGGAACATTCAGATCTCTTGCAAACAACATTGTCATCGGACTGACAGAAGGGTATGAGAAAAAACTGGAGATCAACGGTGTCGGTTACAGAGCGGCTGTCAAAGGCAACGTTCTTGAACTGCAACTCGGCTTTTCACACCCGATCAACTATGAATTTCCAAAAAATGTATCTATTGCAGTTGATAAAAACTTAATCACGATCAAAGGTGATGACAAGCAAGTTGTAGGACAGATCGCGGCGGAGATCAGATCTTTCAGACCGCCTGAGCCATACAAAGGTAAAGGTGTCAAGTATGCTGACGAAGTGATCGTCAGAAAAGCCGGTAAAACAGCATCGAAGTAGGGGTGAAATATGAGAACTAAATTATTGAAACAGAAAAATGCACTCAAAGCAAGAAGGGTCAGAAGAGTCAGAGGTAAAATCTCCGGCAACGCGGAAATGCCGAGAGTTGCACTCTTCAAATCGAACAGACACCTCTACGCTCAGGCGATCGACGATGTAAATTCTACCACATTGGCCAGTGTCGACGGGAAAAAACTGGGGCTGAAAGCAAACAAAGAGGCTGCAGCGGAAGTGGCCAGGACATTTGCGGAAACGCTCAAAACCAAAGGCATCGAGAAAGTGGTTTTTGACAGACGTGGAAACCAGTATCATGGTGTTGTCGCTGCATTTGCAGAGGCACTTAGAGCAAACGGAATAACACTATAAGGTCAATGATGGAAAATATTAACAGAGAAGATTTCGAAGAAGTAATCGTAAATATCGGAAGAGTCACGAAAGTTGTCAAGGGTGGTAGAAGATTCAGATTTACTGCACTTGTCGTTGTGGGAAACAGAGACGGGATTGTCGGATTTGGTACAGGAAAAGCGAAAGAGGTTCCCGACGCAATCAAAAAGGGTGTCGACGACGCTTTTAAAAACCTGGTCAAAGTCAATGTCAAAGGTTCTACAATCGCACATGATATCGAACTGAAGTACAATGCGAGCCGTATCCTGCTCAAACCGGCGAGCGAAGGTACCGGTGTGATCGCCGGTGGTGCGACAAGACCGGTTCTGGAACTGGCGGGTATCAAAGATATTCTGACAAAGTCACTGGGATCAAACAACCCTAACAACCTTGTGCGAGCGACTGTCAAAGCGCTTAGCATGATCAAACAATAAAAGGATCGCAAATGGCATTAGATAATCTCAGCCCGGCGGCCGGATCTACAAAAAAGAGAAAGAGAGTCGGACGCGGACAGGGTAGTGGTATGGGTAAAACCGCCACACGTGGTAACAAAGGTCAAAAGAGCAGAACCGGTTATAAAAGAAAAAGAGGTTTCGAAGGTGGTCAGCAGCCACTGGCGAGAAGATTGCCAAAAGTAGGTTTCACTTCACGTGTCGAGAAACCTTACGTCATCAATGTTGACAAAGTGGCAAAAGTGGCCGCACTTGATGAAATAACTTTTGAAACTATCAAATCTGTACACAAGATGCAAAACAGTGTAACGAAAATCAAATTGATCGGACGCGGTGCGAAAGAGCTCGCCTCCAAAATCAAAGACGAAAACATTACAACCAGCGGTAAATAACGATGGGTAAAGACTTAACAAACAAAATCCTGATTACATTGGGATTTTTGTTTGCCTACAGGATCTTGTCTTATATACCTGTACCGGGCGTCAACGTAGATGTGATCAAAGCATTTTTTGATTCCAACGCAAACAACGCGCTCGGCATGGTCAACATGTTCAGCGGTAACGCTGTCAGTCGTCTGAGTATCATCTCGCTGGGTATCATGCCCTACATCACTGCTTCAATCATCATGGAACTTCTCGCAGCGACATTCCCGACACTCGGACAGATGAAAAAAGAGCGTGACGGTATGACCAAATATATGCAGATCATTCGCTATGCTACCGTTGCGATCACGCTGGTTCAGGCAATCGGTGTTTCGATGGGACTGCAGAGCATGGGACATGGCGGGGAAAGCGCTATCATGATAGACATGAACATCTTTGTACCTGTGGCTGCTTTTTCGATGCTGGCGGGCACGATGATGCTGATGTGGATCGGTGAACAGATCACACAGCGCGGTATCGGCAACGGTATCTCGCTGATCATCTTTGCGGGAATCGTCTCCGGAATACCGGCGGCTATCGGCGGCATGGTCAACCTGATCAATACGGGTGAACTCAACTTTCTGGTCGTAATCGGTATACTGGCGGTGATACTGGTGACTATCGGTGTGATCATCTACGTGGAACTGGGGGAAAGGCGTGTGCCGATCTCCTATTCACGCAAGACGATGATGCAAAACCAGAACAAACGTGTTATGAATTATATCCCGATCAAAGTCAATCTGAGCGGCGTTATTCCGCCGATCTTCGCTTCAGCGGTGCTGATGATGCCATCGACACTGCTTTCGGGAAGCAGTAATCCCTATGTGCAGAAGATTTCGGACCTTTTGAGTCCAAACGGCTATCTGTTCAATGTATTGATGTTCCTGGGTGTCGTTTTCTTCGCCTATTTTTATGCATCCATCGTTTTCAATGCGAAAGATATCGCGGATAATCTTAAAAAACAGGGCGGCTTCATTCCCGGTGTACGACCGGGTAAAAGCACGGTAGATTTCATCAACGAAGTTGCCAGTCGGCTTACTTTCTGGGGTGCGATCTATCTGGGACTGATCTCAACTTTACCATGGATTCTCGTCAAAACGATGGGTGTGCCGTTCTACTTCGGCGGTACAGCCGTTCTGATCGTTGTACAGGTCGCACTCGATACGATGCGTAAGATCGAAGCGCAGATCTATATGAACAAATACAACACACTCAATTCACTGGGGCTGTAACACATATGGCCATTTCTATCAAAAAACCCTCAGAGATCGAAAAACTGAGGGTTTCAAACGCCTACGTAGCGAAAACGCTCAACCATCTGCGAACCTATGTCCGTCCCGGTATGACACTTGCACAGATCAATCAGATGGGCGAAGAGTTTATCGCTTCTCTCGACGCGAGACCGGCATTCAAGGGTCTATACGGTTTCCCTGCAGGTGTCTGCACCTCGCTCAACGAAGTGATCATACACGGCATACCCGACGATACTGTGGTAAAAGAGGGGGATATCCTCGGACTCGATATCGGTGTGGAAAAAGAGGGTTGGTACGGCGACGCAGCCATTACGATGCCGATCGGTGAGATCAGTGAAGCGGACGAGCGACTGATCGCCTGCGCCAAAGATGCACTGATGCATGCAATCTCCGTGATCAAAGCAGGTATGCGATTCAAAGAGCTAACACTGGAGCTGGAGAACTTCATTACCGCACGCGGCTATGTTCCGTTGCGTGGTTTTTGCGGACATGGTATCGGAAAAAGACCGCATGAAGAACCGGAAATACCCAACTATCTAGAAGGGAAAAATCCCAGGCAGGGGCCCAAAATCAAAAATGGTATGGTTTTTTGCCTGGAACCGATGATCTGTCAGAAAAGCGGTGAAGCGGTCATAGACGAAACGGACAAATGGTCCGTACGTAGCGAAGATGGTTTGCGGGGCAGTCATTACGAACACACCGTGGCGATTGTAAATAACAGAGCAGAAATATTATCAGTGGAATAGGAGGAGAAGCGATGGCAAAAGATGATGTGATCGAAGTGGATGGTAAAGTGATAGAAGCACTTCCGAACGCTACTTTTATGGTGGAGTTGGAAAATGGACATAAAGTGTTGTGTCATATCGCAGGGAAGATGCGTATGCACTATATCAAGATCATGCTGGGTGACAAGGTCAAGGTTGAGTTGACACCATACAGCCTGGATAAAGGGCGTATTACCTTTAGATATAAGTGATAATTTATATTTAATTGGGTATAATCCCCCTCTCTTTTTCGAATGACGTGACTACAGGAAGAGTGATTGCATAAAGACACTGTTTATGCAATTGCTGGTGCGGATATTTCGCCGGACCATATGCGTTCGTTGTTTGTAAAGTGATTGTACGAGGTGCTATTTGGTTAGCAGGAACAAATGACAGGAGATAACGATGAAAGTTAGACCATCAGTAAAGAAAATGTGTGATGACTGTAAAATCATCAGACGCAGAGGTGCAGTGCGAGTCATCTGCAAAAACCCGAAACATAAACAGAGACAAGGATAATCGATGGCTAGGATTGCTGGTGTAGATTTACCGAAAAAAAAGAGAATCGAATATGGACTTACCTATATCTACGGTATAGGCCTCACCACCTCACGTAAAATTCTCAACAAAGTGGGAATCTCTCTTGACAAACGTGTGCATGAGTTGTCTGAAGACGAGATTGCTGCGATCAGAAATGAGATCCAGAACAACTATCAGGTCGAAGGTGACCTGCGTAAAAAAGTGGCTATGGATATCAAAGCTCTGATGGATCTTGGAAGTTACAGAGGTCTCAGACACAGAAGAGGGCTGCCAGTACGTGGTCAGAAAACAAAAACAAATGCAAGAACCAGAAAAGGTCGTAAAAAGACTGTCGGTTCGGCAGCGAAGTAACGGAGCGGGATAATGGCAAAAAGAAAAGTTACAAGAAAAAAAGTCGTTAAGAAAAATATCGCCAGAGGTATCGTGCATATCGCGGCGACATTCAACAATACGATGATTACCGTCACAGATGAGATGGGCAATGCAATCGCATGGAGCAGCGCCGGTGGACTTGGATTTAAAGGTTCTAAAAAATCTACTCCGTACGCTGCACAGCAGGCTGTGGAAGATGCGATGTCCAAAGCGATGGAACACGGAATCAAAGAGGTGGGTATCAAAGTGCAGGGACCGGGATCGGGTCGTGAAACCGCGGTAAAGAGTGTTGGTGCGATAGAAGGCATCAGAGTACTGTTTTTGAAGGATGTGACACCATTGCCTCACAATGGTTGCAGACCTCCAAAAAGAAGAAGAGTGTAGGGGTAAGAGATGGCAAGATACAGAGGACCGGTAGAAAAGATCGAAAGAAGACTTGGTGTTTCACTTGCACTTAAAGGTGAAAGAAGACTTGCAGGCAAAAGTGCCCTCGACAAAAGACCATATCCTCCCGGACAACATGGTCAAAGACGTACAAAAGTAAGTGAATACGGTACACAGCTGAGAGAAAAACAGAAAGCGAAGTTCATGTACGGTGTCAGTGAAAAGCAGTTTAGAAGGCTCTTCTCAGATGCCAACAGAATGGAAGGAAATACCGGTGAAAACCTTATTACACTTCTTGAAAGACGTCTGGACAACGCTGTTTACAGAATGGGATTTGCAACAACAAGAAGTTTTGCAAGACAGCTGGTGACACATGGACATATTCTTGTAGACGGTAAAAAAGTCGATATTCCTTCTTACCGTGTAAAACCGGGTCAAAAGATTGAAGTCAAAGAGAAATCCAAAAACAATGCGCAGATAGTCAGAGCGGGTGAATTGACAGCTCAGACCGGTATCGTTCCCTGGGTAGATGTGGATATAGAGAAGAAATTCGGTATCTTCACAAGACTGCCTGAAAGAGAAGAAGTCGTTATACCAGTAGAAGAGAGACTCATCGTAGAGCTTTACTCTAAATAAGCATAAGGGAAAAAGATGAAAAAGATTACAACATCTTTGTATATGCCGCATGAGATCGAGATTGAAAAAGTCAGCGAAAACAGGGTGAAAATTTATACATATCCCTTTCAAAGCGGGTTCGCCGTTACGGTCGCACACCCGTTGCGCAGACTTTTGCTCGGCTCCTCTGCCGGGTATGCGGTTACAGCACTCAAAATAGAGGGCGTCAGACATGAATTTGATTCAGTCCGTGGAATGCTCGAAGATGTTTCGTTGTTTATTCTTAATCTGAAAAATGTACGTTTCAAGATCAAAGATGATACCAACAAAACAGAGGTCAACTATCACTTCACCGGGTATAAAGAGATCCAGGGCAGCGATCTGGAAAATGAGCTTGTCGAAGTTGTGACTCCGGATGTACACCTTGCGACGATCAATGAAGATACGGAGCTCAATTTTTCGATTATCGTCGAAAAAGGTATCGGATATGTGCCGAGTGAAGAGATGCGGGAGAATATTCCTGAAGAGTATATCGGAATCGATGCCTTCTTCACTCCGGTACGCAAAGCGGTATATAGCATCGAAAACATGTTGGTTGAGGATGATCCGACATTTGAAAAGATCGTATTTGACATCGAAACAGATGGTCAGATTCCGCCGGTACAGGCTTTCAAAGAAGCTATCGAAGCGCTGAACGAGCAGATCTCTATCTTCTCGAAGGCGATCGATATAGATGTATCCGTACCGCAGGATGATTTCGCGAACTCGGCAGAGATGAAAAAACTGCTGCAGAATGTGGAAGACCTGGGATTGAGTGCCAGAAGTTTCAACTGCCTCGACCGTGCCAATATAAAGCATGTGGCAGAGCTTTCGATGATGAGTGAAGCGGAACTCAAAGGATTGAAAAACCTCGGGAAGAAATCTTTTGAAGAGATCACCGGCAAACTGGAGTCTATTGGATTCCCGGTAGGATATAAATTTGATGATGAATTCCTGTCGGTATTGAAGAAAAAATTAGAAGAATTAAAAACAGAAACTGGGGAAGTGTAACATGAGACATAAACATGGATATAGAAAGCTTGGTAGAACATCAAGCCATAGAAAAGCACTGTTGAAAAATCTCACCATTGCTTTGATTAACAGTGGAAAGATCGAGACCACCTTGCCAAAAGCGAAAGAGCTGAGAAGTTATATCGAAAAGCTTATCACCAAAGCAAGAAGCGGTGATTCCAACGCACACAGAGCGGTATTTGCCGCACTGCAGGATAAAGAGAGTACCAAAAAACTTATCAACGAAATTGCACCGCAATATATGGAGAGAAAGGGTGGTTATACTAGAATCATCCGAACCAGAATCAGACGCGGAGACGCGGCTGAGATGGCTTTTATCGAACTCGTATAGTAAACTGGGAGATGGCGTTACGCGCCTCTCTCATTCTCCGCTTCACCACCTCTGCATTACTCTTCTATTAAACATTTTCTGCTACAATTTAAATATGGGCACCTCTGAAAACCCTGATTGTTCAAAACATCACAAGCTTTGTCTTAGGCGAGGCGTTTACTTGCAGAACTAGCCGTAGCTAATTCAAAAGTAAACAACGAAGCGTAAGGCAAAGCTTGTGATGCCCGCAGGGTGGGCTTATAAGGAGCAATCTTTACAAAGATATTTCTCATCTTAGCTACGGCCAGGATTTCGAAAATCTCTTTGTAAATCTCACCCCTTCTAAGCCCAT
>JANTHT010000017.1 GCA_024762235.1 Sulfurospirillum sp. | reverse complement strand
CTCTTTGACCCTCTCCCGAATGGCACGTGAGGTCGGATAGATCTCCAGTTTGTTACTTTGTAGCATTGACCTCGGTTTTGCTGAAAGAGGCGAGCGTGTCCGGTGTGATGATTTTGGTCATGATTTGCCAGCGGCCGATCTTCTCAACAGCAAAAGGTTCGATGTGATAGATACCGTTTTCATAGGATGTCACTTTGGGCATCTTGTCAAATTTGTCGGTATCGGGACGTGTGATCTTGACTGTGATGTTGGCATCCGCGACAGGCTTTGCATCCGCTTTGGTCGTCAGTTTGATCGCGATACTGTTCTGGCCGATGACAAACGGCGTATTTGCAAGGATCTGCGTATCGTATTTTTTATCGAAAGCGATCTGTTTATTACGGATCTCGTTGATATTCAATTCCACATCCTGATAACTTTCAAAATAGTAATCGTCCATAACAACCGGATTGACATTTGCCTGTTCAATCGTCCATATGCCGAGTCCGATGACCGCGAAGATAGCGAGTATAATGCCGATAGGCCAGCGTAACTCGCTCAGTTTACTCTGTTTTTTCAACGCTTTTTCCTTTGTTAAAAAATCTTTTTTTTATGTATAGCCATGCGAAGTAAAGTAAAATCGCATAGAAGATCACGCGCACCCAATCTATAAAAGTTCTGCTCTCATTTCCGATACTGGAATCGAGTTTGACATGATAGGCGTCTGCGATCATGTCTGCAAGGTCGCTATAGCCATTTAAAAAAGCTGCCGAAGTAGGGTCTACTTTGGATTTCTGTATAACCAGAAGTTTGGTAAATGTGCCATGAAACGGGCTGAAGAGTGAGTTTTTGTCAAATTTGCCTTCAAGATCCGGTGAATTGAACATCTGATTGATGCCGATATCTTTGCGGTCCATATAGGTTTTTGAAAAAATCCATAACACATAGGGTGCTTTGAGCTCTTTTAAATATCTATTTTTGATTTCCAGGAACTGCTCTTTGGTAAGATGGTTTTTGGTTATCAATACTGTAGAAACGCCGGTTTTTCGATAGAGTTCATCTCCTATCTCTTTGATCTTTCCCAGTGTCTTGTCTGTAACAATCTGGTCACCTTCGAAGATAAAGCCGGAGAAAAGTGCGGTTGGAAAAACGAAAAGAAGTGAAAGGAGAGCGGCGATAAACGCCGTTCTCCCGGATTTTGGTGAATACACTCAGGTTATCCTATAAAGAGGGCCTGATGTGGTGTCACAACGACCCAGATAGTGATGGCAGCCATCACTACCAAACCGATACCTACTACATAAAACAATATATCTGAAAGTGCCATTATTTCGCTCCTACCGCTTCTTCGTAAGGAACCACTTTATAGTGTTTCCAGTTATCCTTGCTGATCATCTTGACTCCGGCCGGATCTTCGATTGTATAGAATGTTGTCGCATTTTTCTGTTGTACATCAATACACCAGGCAGTCAGATAGAAAGCGATAGCAAGCAATAAAAATGTTGCGATAAGACCGCCCATCAGACCGTTAAGATTCAAACACATTCTTCTCGTTGTATTTTCTGCCATTGTAGCTCCTTTTTAGTCTTCTTGCAGTGAGCGGATATAGGTCGCTACCGCTTTTTTCTGTACTTCAGTCAGACGACCGTCGTTAAATGCCGGCATCTTTCCGAGCATCCCTTTTTTACCATGGTTGAGGACATGGGTAACGAGTGTCTCGTCATAGTGTCTGAGGTTCGGCGCCTGACCGCCCATACCGGTACCATCTTCACCGTGGCAGCTCGCACATGCCGCGAATGCAGCAGGTTTTTCACCCTTCATGCCGCCTGCAATCCATTTTGCAATCGCTTTGGCATCGTCACCGCTTGCCATTCCCGGAGGCATCGCACCCATCGGATACTTCAACTGATCCTGACCGTTGTCGATGACATGCAGTACCTGCTCAGCAGTCATACGTTTGTCAAAGCCCTGCGCTTTACCGTCGATTCCTGAACCGTCCAGACCATGACACGGGGCACACTGTACCAGAAATACACCTTCACCCATCGCCATCAGCGTCTCTTTGTCAGGATTTTGCCACTTCTTCTCAAACTCGGCATTGTAGGTTTTGACCTCTTCGTTGTATTCACCGATCTGAGAGTATGCGTTGAGAGGATAACCGATAAACCAGTACCAGAGACCCCAGATCATCGTTCCCAGGAAACTGACGATCCATCCGGTCGGCACAGGGTTCTTGTACTCCCCGATACCATCCCAGTTCTCTTCCGACAACTCACCGGTACTCTCCGCTGTCTTCATCTGTCTGATGTATTTACCGGCAACATAAACAGTGAGGATGATAATCGCCGCAGCACCTAATAACGCGAGCTGGTTGACGGTATCACTTGATAAATTTACCTTCATGCTGATTCTCCTTTATTTTTTTTCTTTTCCCAGGGAGAAGTCTTTTCCAACGGTTTTGAACCCAACTCGTCATCCAGGGCGATGTTGGCATACTTTTCATAATCCCTGGTACCTTTTTTCTCACTGCTGTAGAGATGGTAGATATACCCGTACAGCAGTACCACACAAATACCTGTCAGTATGACGTACGCCGTCGCTTGAATCGTGTGAACTGTATCAATATCCATTGTTGACTTCCCGCCTTTCTTATATTATTTCATACCGTTCAGATATGCGATGAGCGCTACGATTTCAGGGATTTTACCCGCTTCGACCGCTTTCTTGACATCTGCATTTTTCATCTGTGCCGCGATCTTTTTCGCTTCATCCAGTGCCTCTTTCTCTGCATCCTGCAGGGTGCCCAGCTTTGGCATGCCCGGTTTGTCGTACGGTACACCGAAGACTTTTTTGACAGTCAGCGCTTCCGCGTAGGCTGTCTCTACATCTGCATCGTTTTTGAACATGTGCTTGTACGCAGGCATGATGGATCCGGGAACAACAGATGTCGGTTCCCACATGTGGTTTTCATGCCAGTCTGTGGTTCTGTAGTTACCTATTCGGTGCAGATCGGGACCTGTTCTTTTGGAACCCCAGAGGAATGGTCTGTCATAGGCATACTCACCGCTGATGGAATATTTACCGTATCTGTCCGTTTCAGATTTGAAAGGACGAATCAGCTGCGAGTGACATGCGTTACAGCTGTCTTTGATGTAGACATGCCGTCCTGCTAGTTGCAGGATGGTGTAGGGTTTGGTCCCTACGGCAGGCCTTGATTTTTCAGCAAACTGCGGCAGTGCTTCGATGACACCGGCAAATGCAACCGTGACGAATAGAACAACCGTGAAAAAGAAAGGATTTTTCTCTAACCAATGAAACATGTATTATCTCCTTTACTTAAGCCATAGGCGATGCAGTTTGAGGTTCTCTCTCAAGCACACGACCCGCTGCATATGTTTTGTAGATGTTGTACGCCCAGATAAAGACACCTGTCAGGTAGAAGAGACCGCCTACCGCTCTGATGGTGTAGTATGGGTGCAGCACTGTCACTGTATCGATGAATGAGTACGCCAGGTTACCGTATTCGTCTGTCGCTCTCCACATCATACCCTGCGTGATACCCGCAATCCACATACTTGAGAAGTAGAGGACGATACCGGTAGTCTGGATCCAGAATTGTGCATCTGTAAGTTTTTTGCTGTAGATCTCTCTCTTGGCGATTCTCGGAGTCATATGGTAGATGGCCGCGATAATCATAAATCCGACCCAGCCGAGTGTACCGTCGTGTACGTGTCCGGGGATCCAGTCTGTAAAGTGCGCCAGTGCATTGACAGATTTGATCGCCTGGATAGGACCTTCGAGTGTTGAGAACATGTAGAATGTCGAAGCGAGAACCATGAACTTGATCAGAGGGTTTGTCTGAAGCTGTCCCCACTCACCTTTCATCGTCAGGAGCATGTTGATCGCTGAACCCCATGAAGGGAGAATCAAAATCACGGAGAAGATAGACCCCATCGTCTGCATCCAGTCAGGTACTGTAGAGTAGAGGACATGGTGACCGCCGGCCCAGAGATAGACGAACATCAGTCCCCAGAAAGAGAGGAGTGAAAGTTTATAGGAGTAGACCGGTTGACCGGACTCTTTTGGCAGGAAGTAGTAAATCAGAGCAATAATCGGAGTCGTGAAGACGAATGCAACCGCGTTGTGTCCATACCACCACTGAACCAGTGCGTCATTGCTTCCGGAGTACATAGAAACTGAGTGATACCAGTCGCCCAGACCTGTTACCAGATAGGTAGGTACTTCCATATTGTTGAAGATATAGAGCATGGCTATCGCAACATAGAACGCGATGTAATACCACATGGAGATGTAGAGGTATTTTTCACGTCTGATACCGATCATACCGAACATGTTGATACCATAGACAACCCAGACGACGACGATGGCGACATCGATCGGCCATTCGAACTCCGCATACTCTTTGGAAGTGGTGATACCCATCAGCAAAGAAACGACGACAGCCGCGACACCTGCGATATAGAGCCAGAAGTGCAGTTTCCCGATAAACATCATGAACGGAGACTCCGCCATCGATACTTTCAGCATTCTCTGTGCTGAATAGTACCAGCCTGCCCAGATACCGCTCAAAGTAAAGCCAAACGCCACAGAATCTGTGTGTAAAGGTCTCAGACGGCTGAAAGTACCGTACTCACCAAACAGGTAGTTCAGATCGGGGAACGCCAGTTCAAAGGCGATGAAAACACCGATCGACATACCTACAATACCCAATACAATCGCTGCGATGGCAAACATCTTGGCAACTGTATAGTCATACTCTAATGCATTGTGTTGTTGCATTAAATACCTCCTAAATAAATTTGTATTGTCATGATTTACACATGATGACCCACAATTATATAGCTATCTATCGAAAATTTTGCTTAAATATCGATACTATCGTGTAAAAATTGTGAAAGTGGTTTGCTTTTTGTTAACGGCGTATCGCTGTTTTGATTCATTTAACAGTACGTTTTTTCGTCACTACGCGGCAAACCCGCAAGCTTGCGGTTTGCTACAAAGCAGAATTTCGGTATAGCGATCAGAAGATGAAGCGGAAACCGAGATATCCGGAGTCGGTATAGTCGACATTCTGTCCGCTGTAGTCAGTATTGATATTTCGGTAACCGGCGTAGACTTCGACATTTTCGATGATCTGTACCGTCGCTTCGATGCGGTATTCGACATATTTGTCCGCATCCTGAAACGCGAGCGGGGAGGGGGCGTAGAGGAGTTTCGCACCGACCGTACCGATGGGGATGGCACCGGAGTAGAACTTGTGTTTGAAACCGAAGAGTATCGGCAGTGCGATGAAGTCGTTACCGCTGTGACTGGTGAAAACGGTACGCACACCGACCTGAAACATGAGCGGATGGTAGTTGTAGAAGGTATTTTCGACATAGGCACCGAGACCGAAGAGTGTGTCGTTGTCGTTGATCAGATTGGCGTCGATGTAAAAGTTTCGGAAGGCCGGATCGCTGGTGAGCGGCGCGACGTTGAACCTGCCATCGAATTCGACAGCGCTGGTATTGACATTGAGCCCGAAAGCGTAGCGCTGGTAGGCAAAGAGTTGTGTCCCCAGCAGAAGCAAAACAAGAAGCGCTTTTTTCAACATGTATCCTCCTCGATCAAGTAATACATTTTAAGACAAACTACTTTATAATCCCGTTATGATCAAATTAATCTTTGCTATATTTTTCACATTACATTGTTATGGTTATGGCTCGACGCTGCATCTGTCGATATCTTCAAATCCCAGCAAGCTCAACCCTCTGATCGCTACTGACAGTGCCAGCGGAGAGATCGCCGACTGGGTTTTCGACGCGCTTCTGGCGTATGACAAAGATGGCAGGATCGAACCGCGTATGGCGAAAAGTTACCGTTTCATCGACGATACGACACTGCTGTTCGACCTGCGCAAAGATATCGTCTGGAGCGACGGCGTTCCTTTTACGGCGGAAGATGTCGTCTTTACCTACAGACTGATCACTTCTCCGAAGATCTTCACCCCTTACGCGAGCGAATTTCGTTACGTCAAAAGTGTCGAAGCGCTCGGTCCGTACCGTCTGAAAGTGACCTATAAGGAGCCCTATTTCAAAGCGTTGCAGACCTGGCTGACTGCGATCGTACCCAAACATATTCTTGAACATGAGAAGGATATCATGACGAGTGGCTTCAACCGCCGCCCCATCGGTACGGGCCCCTATACGCTTGAAGGGTTTGAAATCTCCAAAGATATCGTCCTTCATGCCAATCCGACCTATTTTCGCCACAGGCCGCGTATCGATCAGATCGTTTACCACTTCATCCCCGATCCCAGTACACAGTTTCTGATGCTGCGCTCCCACAAACTCGACGTAGGTTCTCTGACACCGCTACAGCTGGAGAGACAGATCGACGGGAGTTTCAGAGCGTTCTACGATGTTTACGAGAAGATCTCTCAGAGTTATACCTATCTGGGGTTCAACCTCAGAGATCCGAAGTTTCAGGATCCGCGTGTGCGGGAAGCGCTCTCACTGGCGATCGACCGTCAGGAGTTGGTGGATATCCTCTTCTTTGGTCACGGCCAGGTCTGTAACGGGCCATTCATGCCGGGGACATTCGCCTACAACGATGCAGTCAGGGCACCACGCCAGAATATCGCACATGCCAGAGCGCTGCTCAAAGAGGCGGGATACGATGCAAAACACCCGTTCAGTTTCGAGATCGTGACCAACTCCAACAATCCTATCCGTGTCTATGCGGCGCAGATCATACAGCATCAGCTCAGAAGTGCGGGTGTCGTGGCGAAGATACGGACGATGGAGTGGCAGGCGTTTCTGAACACTGTCGTGATGCCACGGAAGTTCGAAGCGGTGATCCTCGGCTGGGCACTGGGACTGATGCCCGACGCCTACAGTATCTGGCACAGTGAGGGAAGCAAAAAGGGCGGTTTCAACTTCGTGGGGTATCACAACCCCCGAGTCGACGCTCTGATCAAAGAGGGCGAGCGCACGGTCGATCAGGAGAAACTGGGGAAGATCTACCGGGAGATCTTCGCCCTGATCGTACATGACAATCCTTACCTCTTTCTCTATATCCCCAACTCGATCACGGTGGTCAACAAAAAGATAAAAAATGTCAGCCAGTCGATCCTGGGGGTCATGCACAATGTCATCGACTGGATCAAACCTTAGGTTCAGACTCTGAATGCAGAGAGTTTGTTGTCGAGTTGCTGCGATGTCTCGGTCAGATCACGAAGCGTCTCTTCCATCTTTTTCACTTCGTCGACATTGTTTTGACCGAGTCTGTGGATATCCCTGATCTGTGCAAGCATCGTTTCTACTTTTCCGGAGATTTCGTAGGAGGCTTGTGTGGTTTGGCTGATCGCCTCGGCGGTCTCTTCCATGCGTCCGTAAGAGGCTTGCATGTAGGATTCGGCATCGGAGGAGAGATCGATGAGTTGCTGGGTATCCGCGGAGTTCTGGTTCATCTCCCTGCTGGCATCGGTGATCGCCTGGACGATGACATTGATCGTGGCGTTGATCTGTGCGAGTGAAGCCTGTGTCTTCTCCGCGAGCTGGCGCACTTCATCGGCGACGACAGCGAAACCGCGTCCATGCTCTCCCGCGCGCGCCGCTTCTATCGCGGCGTTGAGTGCGAGGAGGTTGGTCTGATCGGCTATGTCCCGGATGACACTGAGTACCTCTTTGGCTTGGTTCGCTTCACTGGAAAGGTGGTTGAGTCTGTCGGAGAGCTCCTGCTCCCTCTGCGCGCTATTTTCTACCTGATGGATCAGATTGTAGAGTATTTCACGTGTTTTGGTGAGGTTGTTTTTGGTCTCTTCGACAGAAGCTTTGGTCGTCTCTGCCACTTCGAGCGACTCCTCGACCCTGTCATGGATATCGTTGCTTCTGTCATGGAGGGTATCGATGATCTGTGCACTTTTCCCGATGCTGCCCTTGATGAGACTGGCGATCTGTGCGAAGGTGTCGGTGACGGATCTGTTATGCGTACTTGAGTGTTTGGTCTCCTGAAGGGTATGCTGGATACGTTCAATGAATGAGTTGAGCCAGGTATTTGTTCTGGAGAGTTCATCATGATTTTCCACAGGTAACCTTTTGGTCAGATCCGCTTCACCGCTCGCGAGATTTTTTGTGATACCGATCAGAGAGGTGAGTCGTTTTTTGACCAGCTTGTGCATGAGATAGAGGAGAAAAACGAATATCATCATGTTGACAGCCATCATGAAGCCTAGCTGTTCGATCAGTGCGCTTTTGGATTCATTGACGATTTGCTCTACCTGTGTCAGCGGTTCGGCCAACAAAATGTACCCAATACGCGCTTTTTTGAAGTCGAGGAGCGGCAGTTTGGTCAACAGGTAGTTGTCGCTTTTACGGTAGTCTGAAAAATCGATTTGTCCCATTTTTTGCAGATCATGTAACAGTTTCGGTTCGATGTTTTTACGCTGCTGAACGATAATGTATTCACCCAGTTTGGGATTTTGGGAGAGATTTGGCGCGATAGAGAGATATTTTTTGTCCATAAGTACAAGTGCTTCTGAGTGCATATTTTTCCGCAGCGCTTCGAGATTGCTGCGAAAGCCCATCATGAACTCGAGAGAACCCAGGTAACGGTTCTTGTTGTCCATGATCGGTGCCAGTCCCCGGAAAGTGGGTCCTGCTTTACCGACCTCTATCGTGGAAAAGGGGCGCTTGGTTTTGATGATTGTATTGACACTCTCTCTGAAGCCGCGCAGGTCGTCGCCATATTTTTCCGGTGCCCATGCCCTGAGGAAGCTGTGTGCATCGGCTGTATGGAGATGGATTTTGATATTTTTGAAAGGGGTGCTCTCTTTGTATTTCTGTATCAGTTTCGTCGCTGTCTCTATTGCGGGTTTTCGATACCCTGTGGAGAGCGCTGTTTTAAATGCGTCGTTTTCGGAAAGAGAGAGTGCATTGGTGAGTGTGATATCATACTTTCTGCCAAGGGATTGACGCATGGCGGTTTGCAATGCCTGGCTTTGCTGCTGGTAGACATTTTGTGTGATTTGGTCAAGTGCACGGAAAGAGTTGAAGATGACTGCGGCAAATCCCAGTGCCATGATGATTCCCAGCGGTATATAGATTTTCGTCGTGAGTGACTTCGGCTGTAACATATTGTCTGTTCCTTCGGTAAAGTGCTTGTTTGTTATATCGGCCGACAGCCAGATTGTTTGAATCTTGTGTTATATTTATATGAAAAGAGGAGAGATCATAGATGAAGTGTGTCATTTTGTTTGATCTGGACGGTACACTGATAGATTCCACGGAAGCGATTTTAGGCTGTTTCAGGCGTACGTTTCGTGATGCTGGAGTTGTGGTACCCGATGATGGTGATATCAAGGCGCTGATAGGACATCCACTGGATTTCATGTATCTGCATCTGGGGATACCCGAAGCGGAGGTGTGGGAGTTTGTCGACGCTTACAAAGCGTGTTACCGGGAGTGTTCACGTGCGTTGACACATCTGTTGCCCGGTGCGAGGGAAGCGATCGAAGAGGCGGCGCGTTTTGCGAGGCTTGGTATCGTGACGACCAAGACTGGTCTCTATTCGAGAATATTGCTGGAACACATGCAGGTGATGGACTATTTTGAAGTGCTTATCGGGCGGGAAGATGTCATACATCCAAAACCACATGCGGAGCCTGTTGTAAAAGCGCTGCATGCGATGGGTGTAGGACCCTCGGAAAACGTCTGGATGATCGGTGATACATGTCTGGATATGGTGAGTGCGAAAGATGCTGAAATAAGAGCACTGGGGGTGCTCAGCGGCTATGGAACGGAGACAGAATTACAAAAATGTAGCGAATATCTACACAAAAATGTACTTTTTGGTATAAATTTCATCAAAACACTACAAAAAAAGCAGTCATTAAGAGGTAAAGAAATAGAATAAGCATAATATTATTTTATGGATAATTTTTATAAGGAGGCTTTATGGTAGAGATTAGATGGCATAGCCGTGCCGGTCAGGGTGCGGTGACTGCTGCAAAAGGCTTGGGAGATGTAATCTCCACTACCGGCAAAGAGGTGCAGGCTTTTGCACTCTACGGATCTGCAAAAAGGGGCGCTGCGATGACGGCGTACAACAGGATCGACGACAAACAGATCATCAATCATGCGAAGTTCATGATTCCACAGTATGTACTGGTGCTGGATCCGGCGCTTGCCTACACTGATCAAAATATCTATAAAGACATCAGTGAAGATACCAGGTTCATTATCACATCGCATCTCTCCCCCGAAGAGCTCAGGTCTGAGATTCCCGCTCTTGAAGGGAAAAAACTCTACACGGTAGATTGTATCCAGATATCATTGGATACGATCGGCAGAGCCATACCGAACACACCGATGCTGGGGGCTTTTGTCAGGGTATCGGATATGTTCGAACTCGACTATTTCAAAGAGAAGATGAAAAAAGTATTGTCAAAATTTCCACAGCGCATCATCGATGCGAATATGGATGCGATTACCCGGGCATATAACGAAGTAAAGTAGAAAGGCAATTTAGATGAAACAGAGTGAAAATCCAAAATTTTTAGGTACTGAAGAGCTTTTAGGCTGGGATGAAGTGACACAGGGTGTCGTCCTCGAGTCTTTCGAAGAGGAGGTGGAAAATGTCGCTTTCCTCAGACAGGAAGAGCGCCCGTATGCAGAGTTTAACTCTTACACGGCAAGTGTGGCCGACTGGCGTGTCGCCAAACCGATCTACAATCGCGATATCTGCATCGACTGTCAGTTTTGCTGGGTATTTTGTCCGGACACATCTATCGTCTCGAGAGACAAGAAGATGATCGGTATCGATTTCGATCACTGTAAAGGGTGCGGGATCTGTGTGGAAGTGTGTCCTACGAATCCAAAATCGCTGTTGATGTTCGAAGAGAGAAAAGAGATTGAAGAGGCACTTGAAGAGTGGCCTCAGAAAACGGAAAAGAGTAAGAAAGGGGAAGCGTAATGGCGGACAAAATGGAATTGGACAGTGTAGTCGTATGGGATGGTAACTATGCAGCGGCACAGGCTCTGCGACAGGCGCAGGTCGATGTCGTCTCTGCATACCCCATCACCCCTTCGACACCGATTGTCGAAGGTTTCGGTAAATTTGTCTCTGACGGATATGTCGACGGCGAATTTGTGATGGTTGAGAGCGAGCACGCCGCGATGAGCGGTTGTGTCGGCGCTGCAGCTGCAGGTGGCCGTGTCGCGACCGCAACCTCTTCACAGGGATTCGCCCTGATGGTGGAGGTGCTCTACCAGGCGTCCGGTATGCGACTGCCGATCGTTTTGACAGTGGTCAACCGTGCCCTGGCATCGCCGCTGAATGTTCGCGGTGACCACTCCGATATGTATCTGGGGCGTGACAGCGGCTGGATCCAGCTCGATGCGTTCAATGCACAGGAAGCATACGACCTGACGCTGATGGCATTCAAAATCGGTGAGAATCACAGCGTCAGACTCCCTGTGATGGTACACCAGGATGGATTTATCACATCGCATACCGCGCAAAACGTACATCCGCTTCAGGATGACGAGGCGTACGCCTTTGTTGGTGAGTACAAGCCCCTCGACGAGATGCTGGACTTTACGCGACCTGTCACATACGGTGCACAGACGGAGGAGGATTGGCACTACGAGCACAAAGCGAAACAGCATAAAGCGCTGTTGGATTCACGTGACGTGATCGATGCGGTATTTGCAGATTTCGAAAAAGTGTCCGGCAGAAAATATGCACGTGTCGAATCCTATATGATGGAAGATGCGGATGTCGCGATTGTCGCGCTCGGTACGACTGTGGAGACGGCCAGACTGGTGGCGGAACAGATCAGGGAAGAGGAAGGGATCAAAGCCGGTGTCGTGGCGCCGAGATGTTTCAGGCCGTTCCCTTTCGACGGAGTGAGCGAAGCCCTCAGGGATGCCAAAGCGATCGCGTGTATGGACAGAAGCGCTCCGGGCGGCGCACTCGGTGCGCTTTTCAACGAAGTCTCCGCTGCACTGCATGCCAGACAAAACAGCGCGATCATGACAAACTATATCTACGGGCTTGGCGGCAGGGATCTGACGGTCGATACGATCAAGGAGATCTACCGTGAACTGGATCAGAATGCAAAATCCGGCAAACGAAGCGGAAAAATCCAGCAATTCGTGAGCCTGCGCGGTCCAAAATTAGAGTATTTCGAATAGGAAGAGGGAGAAAGAGATATGAGTACCATCAAAAAAATAAAGAACTTGAAAGAGTTGTCAACAGCCAATGACAGATTTGAGGGGGCGCACCTGCTGTGTCCCGGATGCGCGCACTCTGTCATCGTCAGAGAGTTGATGAACTGTACGGATGACAACCTCGTCATCGGTTCCAATACAGGATGTCTCGAAGTGTCGACTGCGGTCTATCCTTATACCTCCTGGGATACTTCGTGGATTCACATCGGATTTGAAAATGCCGCTACGGCGATTTCCGGTGCGGAAGCGATGCATAAGGCGAGAAAGAGAAAGGGAACACTCAAGGACCCCGATGCACCGGTCAAGTTTGTCGCTTTTGGCGGCGACGGATCGACATTTGATATCGGATTTCAGTGGTTGAGCGGTGCTGTGGAGAGAGGCCATGACTTTACCTACATCTGCCTTGACAATGAAAACTACGCCAATACCGGTGGTCAGAGAAGTTCAGCGACACCGGTCGGTGCGAGTACTTCAACCGCGCCGGCGGGTCGTGTCAGTTACGGAAAAAAACAGAAAAAGAAAGACATGATCGCGATCATGGCGGCACATGGCGCCCCTTACGTGGCACAGCTTTCACCCAACAAATGGAAGAGTATGGTCAAAGGTTTTCAGACAGCACTGGCAACCGAAGGCCCATGTTTTATCAACACCGTATCTGCCTGTACGACAGAGTGGAAGTTCGATCCCAAAGATACGATCGCCATTACCGATCTCGCGACAGATTCGCTGATGTTTCCTGTTTATGAGATTATCAACGGTACCGAGCTCAATATCCTCTACCGTCCCAAAAATGTGATACCTGTAGAGGATTATCTGGCGGCACAGGGAAGATACAGACACTTGTTCAAACCCGAAAACAGACACGTGATCGAGCAGATCCAGAAAGATGTCGACGAAAAGTGGGAATATCTGCAAAGAAGAGAAGAGGCGAGGGTATAAGACTCTCTCATTAAAGGGGCGCTTGTCCCTTTTTTGACTATCATGTCATCATGACAAAATCTATCGCTTATCAGGGCGTCAGAGGCGCCTACTCCGAACAGGCATGTAAAAGTGCTTTTCCAGACTATACCCCCGTCGCATGTGAGAGTTTTCAGGAAGCGATGTGGATGGCTGAATCGGGAGATGCCGATCTGGCGATGATCCCGCTCGAGAACTCTACCGCCGGACGTGTAGAAGAGATCTACCGTTTGATTCCCCGCATGAAGCTGCATGTGATCGCCGAACACTTCGAACCTGTAACACACTGCCTTCTGGGTACCGGAAATGCGACGTTAGAGAGGCTGGAAAGTGTCGCGTCTCATCCACAGGCGCTTGCCCAGTGCCATAACACGATTCAGCGACTGGGGTTGCAGGCGATTGCCAAACTCGATACCGCCGGTGCAGCCAGGGAGGTGGCACTGGAGGGCGATCCCGCAAAAGGTGCGATCGCTTCGCGTCTCGCTGCGGAGATCTATGATCTGAAGATATTGCAGGAGCATTTTGAAGATGTTCAGGGAAATACGACGCGATTTTTTGTGCTCTCTCCCGAGAAGAGAGTACCGCCCTACCGTCACGGTTTTCCCTTCATCACATCACTGATCTTTCAGGTCAGAAACATCCCCGCAGCGCTCTATAAAGCGCTCGGCGGGTTCGCGACAAACGGTATCAACCTTCTCAAGATAGAGAGTTACATGCGCAACAATCTGACTGAAGGGAGCCAGTTTCACGTCGACATAGAGGGGCATATCGACGCCGATGCGATGCGACTGGCGCTCGAAGAGCTCGCCTTTTTTGCCGATGAAGTGCGGATACTCGGGTGTTATGAAAGTCACAGATTCCGGTGCGAACTGGAAGAAAAATAGGTTATAATATGGACACTTATAAAAAGAAAAGGATCTGAAGATGCCAATGTTAGACAGTTTTATGGTAGATCATACCAAAATGACCGCGCCTGCGGTGCGTGTAGCCAAAAAGATGCAAACACCCTGCGGAGATACGATTACCGTATTTGATCTGCGTTTCTACAAGCCGAACGAAGGGCTGATGAGTGAGAAAGGTGCCCATACTCTCGAGCATCTCTTTGCCGGTTTTATCCGCGAGCATCTCAACGGCGACGGTGTCGAAGTGATCGATGTTTCCCCCATGGGGTGCCGTACGGGATTTTACATGAGTGTCATCGGAGAGCCTGACGAAAAACGTGTGGCCAAAGCATGGGAAGAATCGATGAAAGATGTACTGGCAGTCAAGAGCCAGGAGGATATTCCTGAACTCAATATTTACCAGTGCGGCACATGCAAGATGCATTCTCTCGAAGAGGCGAAAGAGATCGCAGAGTATGTGCTCGATCATGGCATCGGTGTGATGGACAACGAAGCGCTTAAACTCGATCCGGAAAAGATCAAACACGCTACATGCTGACCAATGCAGAGATGCGGGAGCGGGATCTCGCACATATCTGGCATCCCTGTTCCCAGATGAAAGATTACGAGACGCTTCCTTTCATCCCGATCAAGTCGGGGAAAGGGGCGTATCTGTTTGACTTCGACGGTAACAGATATCTCGATGCAATCAGTTCATGGTGGGTCAATCTCTTCGGCCATGCCAATCCCTACATCAACGAAAAAGTCAAGGAGCAGCTCGACACACTGGAGCATGTGATTTTTGCCGGATTCAGCCATGAACCGGCGATCCGGCTGGCGGAACGACTGGTGGCGCTGACACCGGAAAAGCTGACCAGACTCTTTTTTGCCGACAACGGTTCGAGTGCGATAGAAATCGCCCTGAAGATGAGTTTTCAGTATTACAAAAACCGGGGCGAGGTCAGAGATGTTTTTATCTCTCTGGAGAACTCTTACCACGGAGAGACGATGGGCGCGCTGGCGGTCGGAGATGTTGCACTCTACAAAGAGATTTATAGCGAGATCCTGATCAGGACAGTACAGGCGAAGTCCCCGGCACTGGTTGCGGAGGATGAGGCGCTGGCATCGATGGAGGCGCTGTTTCAGAAGTATGAAGGGCGTATTTCGGCGGTGGTGATCGAGCCGCTGGTGCAGTGTGCAGGCTCGATGGCGATGTACGGACCCGAGTACATACGAAATCTGCGAGAGCTTTGCGATGCATACGGTATCTTTCTCATCGCCGATGAGATCGCGGTAGGGTTCGGGCGTACGGGCACTATGTTTGCCTGTGAGCAGGCCGACATCGTTCCCGACTTTCTCTGCCTCTCCAAAGGGATCACGGGAGGCTACCTGCCACTTTCGGTGGTGATGACGAGTGATGAAGTCTACAGTGCCTTTTACTGTGACTACAGCGAGGGGAAATCGTTTCTCGATTCACACAGTTACACCGGTAACGCCCTCGCATGTATGGCGGCCAACGCGACGCTCGATATCTTTGAAAACGAGCATATTCTGGATAGCAACCGCGTAAAGATCGATATTTTATCGGCGCTGCTGCAGCGTTTTGAAGATTTGCCAAATGTGCTTGAAGTGCGGCAGAGAGGTTTTATCGCGGCAGTGGAACTGAAGGGGTACGATCCGTCAGAACGCATCGGTCTGCAGATCTACCGCTATGCGCTTTCACACGGCGTGCTGCTCCGGCCTCTGGGGCATGTGGTCTATTTCATGCCGCCCTATGTTGTGACGGAAGAAGAGTTGGTGAAGATGACCGACGTGGCGTACGAAGCGATCAAAAGCCTTTTATAGAAGGCTATCGGATTTCGAGATATTTTTCCAGTCCGATCTCTGTCCAGTCACGGTTCAGCTCCAGAAATGCCCAGGCATTGTCCCAGACGCGTTTGAAGTCCGGGCTTTTGGCGCTCTTCTCCTGTGCCACTTCCAGCATCGCTTTTTTCGCGGCTTTCAGGACGTCGTCGGGGAGTGATTCTATAATGACTCCGGCGTCTCGCACCACTTTGAGCTGTTTCGCATTTTCATACTGGAACTGGCTGAGCATCGTGGCATTGAGTTCCTGAGAAGCGACTTCGATCATGAGCTTCTGTTCGTCGGAGAATTTGTCGAACTTCTTTTTGTTGAAGACGAGGCTGAGAAAACTGCCCGGTTCATGCCAGCCTGTGTAGTAGTATTTTGCCACTTTGTGAAAGCCCATCTTCGTATCAAGTGAGGGGCCGAGCCATTCGGTAGCGTCGAGGACATTGCGTTCGAGTGCGACGTAGATCTCTCCTGCCGGGAGCAGGGTCGGTTTGACGCCCAGTTTGGCGAAGACTTCACCGCCAAGCCCCGGTATGCGCATCTTGAGACCTTTCAGATCGGCAAGGCTTTTGATCTCTTTTTTGAACCATCCGCCCATCTGTACACCGGTATTTCCCCCTTTGAAGGGGACGAGATTGTACCTGGCGTAGAGTTCCCGCCAGAGTTGCATACCGTCTCCCCAGTCAAACCACGCATTCATCTCCTGTGCAGTCATGCCGAAAGGGAAGCCGGTGAAGAGGTTGAAGGCTTCGTTCTTGCCTTTGTAGTAGTAGGCGGCGGAGTGGTAGGCGTCGATCGCGCCGGCACTGGTCGCATCGAAGACGCCGAGTGCCGGAACAAGGACATTTTTGGGAAATACTTTCACTTCGATGCTGCCGCCGCTCATCTGTGTCAGACGTGTGGCGAAACGCTCCACACCCTCTCCCATGATGGGAAAGTTCGCCGGCCAGCTTGTGGCGAGTTTGATCTTGACGCTTTTACCGCGGTTATAGTGAAAGGTCTTTTTCTCATGCGTGAGTTTGGGGTCTTTGGGCAGATCGCGGCAACCTGTGACGGTGGCGGCAGCGGCTGCCGCTGTCAGTGAAGTTTTGATGAATTCACGTCTTTTCATAATGCCTCCCTAGTAGAGTGCTGCGATGACAGCGTAACAGAGAAAGAGCATCAGATGCGAGATGCCTTCAAAGTAGTTGGTCTCTCCGTCATCGGTCGTTTTCCATGCCAGTATGATCGTGAAGATCAGTGCACCGATCTCCAGCGGGTTGAAGTTGAGCGGCAGATGTACTCCTGCGATATATCCCAAAACAAGCAGCGAGGGGACCGTCAGCAGAATCGAGACGGTGGAAGCCCCCATGGCGATATTGATAACACGCTGAATCTGATCGTTTTTAGCCGCTTTGACAGCGGTGAATATCTCGGGTGCGACAGAGATGATCGCGATCGTCAGACCCGCCAGCCCGGCCGACAGACCCAGTGACTTGAACTCATGCATGCCGTCATGTGCGAAGATCTCGGCAAGTACACCGATCAGAAAGATAAGCAGAAAGATCACTATGAAGTTAACGAGCGTGGGCAGCTTTTCGAAGATGTAGTTTTCATGCTCCTCGATCTCCTGTCCCTCTTCCGCAGCCAGTCTCCGTTTATAGCGGAAAATACGGCTCTTCGCTGTCGCTTTGAAGAAGTGTATGTGCGTCTTTGTCTGAAAGATCAGAATTGTGAGATAGAAGAAGAAGAGGAGGAAGCCGATGATATAGCTTGCCTGTTCAACCGTTTTTTCACTGTGCCCGCTGTGTCCGAGTATGCTTGGGACCAGCAACCCCAGCGACGCGACATAAAGGATGGTCGTATATGAGCTGGATGTATCTTCGTTGTGTTGCTGCTCACTGAAAGAGAGCCCTCCGATAAAGACAGCCAGCCCGAGCAGGACGTTCATATCGACGATCACTGCGGAGATGATACCACCCTGTACAGTCTGCATCGCTGCGGGGGTGGTGGAGACTTGCAGCATGATGTTGAAAAGAAGGATGATTTCAACCGCCACTGCGGTAAACGTCAGAACGAAGCTGCCGTAAGGTTCATCGAGCCGCTCTGCCAGAATATCCGCTACTTCCGATACGGTAATGGAGAGTGATATAATCGCGAGAGCTGAAAAAATGGTGCTGATGGCGGGATTGTCTGCAATATGAAAATAGTATGCGACGATTGCGAGCAGGATACCGCCGAAGATATCCCAGTAGTTTTCCAAAAATGTGCTGGGCTCAGAGTGAGCCTCGATCCGGTTCGAATGCGAATCCATAAAGTAAATGACTCCTTAAAACAGAAAACGTTGTTCTGTTGTGACATAATTTTTCAGATGCTGCAGAATACGTTGCAGATCGTCATTGATTATAGCAAAATTAAATTCAATCTCTTTTAATCTGCCGATTTCACTCAGGTCGGTATAGTGATAGTGGGGTATCTCTGTGTCAGGAGGGCGCTTTTGCGGCAAGAATGTGCATATTTTTGCCCATGGGGCGGAGGTGGTGACATACTCGATCACTTCGGGCAGGATGGCGTCTGAAGAGACGGCGATGATGGCGGTGGGTGTCGATCCAAAGGATTTGATGTGTAAATCTCTGTTGATGAAGATCGGTGTGAAGAGCGGTGTAAAATCACATCTTTGTATGTCGTAAGCTATCTGCTCCTTCTGCATAAAGGTGAGTACTTTTTGCAAACGTGGAATAAAGAGCGCGGGAAGTTTGAGATTTTCGAAATAGTCTCCTGCAATATGGAGGGAACTGAGAAAGAGTGTACTCTTCACGGGTTTGACCGTGACCAAATCCTCGTTTTCGAGACATTCACTGTACCCGGGATTGATTTTGGAGAGCAAATTATCATCACTGCTGACGAAGATGGATCGCTCCGGTGCGCGCATCATCGTCTGAAAATTGGTTTGGAGATCACCGTCGAGAAAGAGAAGTCGTTCCCTGGATGCGATCTTCTGCAACAGCGCCAGGGAGATCTCGTCGAAGTAGCAGATCTGCAGTTCGTGCTCCATGACATGGTAGCGCAGAAGGTTGATGAGCGCCTGTTCGATACTAGCGGTGCGAAGCCAGGCAATTTCATCATCGAGAATGGGTAACTTGCGGTCACTCAGGATCGCATAGGCATCTCTGGAGAGTGCGATACGCACATCTTCGGGATCTCTGCCTATGAAGAGGTCCCCCCGTTTCACTTTGTGCGGATCGAAAACGATATCGTAAAACGAAGAGACGAAGGGCTCGTTGAGGAGCGTTGCATGGGTCAGTTTGGCAAGGTTCTCAAAGGTCATCCGACCGGTGTGCCGCTCTCTTTGGGAGATTCGGGACGCATGAGTGCAAGCCCATTTTTATCTTTGGCTGCCAGAAGCATGCCCTGTGAGAGGTTGCCCATGATTTTTGCCGGTTTGAGATTGGCCACAACACATACCTGTGTACCGACGAGATCTTCGGGTTTGTAGTACTCTTTGATCCCGGCGATGATCTGGCGCGGCTGCTCCTCTCCAAGATCGACTTTGAGCTTGAGAAGACGGTCGCTTTTGGGGACTTCCTCGGCTTCAAGAATTGTCCCGATCTTGAGTTTCGTCTGAAAAAACTGGTCGATCGTGATGATCCCTTCCTCTTTTTCGGCTTGCTTCTTTTTCGGGGTCTCTTCGACTTTGGGAGGTTCAGTCTTGAGCAACTCCTCTTCTATCTTCGGAAAGAGCGGCGGTACTTTTTGGATCGTGAAAGTCTCGAGCAGCGCCTTTTGCGTAACGAGTCTGTCGTAGTTGGCTGTGTCGATGGTGAAACCGAGTGCTTCACTGATGGTGCGGCAGGTTTCGGGCATGACGGGGCTGAGCATGACAGAGACTTTGGCAAGCAGATTGGCGACGAGTGCGACAAGTGCCATCGCTTCCTCTTTTTTCCCCTCTTTCATCTTCACCCAAGGTTCATAGGTCGCGATCGATTGGTTGGCGATGGTGAGGACTTTCCAGAGCTCTTCGAGATAGCGGTTGAGCTGCAGGTCGTAGATATAAGCGGGGAGGGTTTCGATGATCGTGTCAGCGGCTTCGATCTCTTTGGCATGGAAGCGGGTGACGTCGGCCGAGTCTATGACGAAGTCGTTGTATTTGCCGCTCATACCGATAATGCGGTTGAGGAGATTGCCCAGATCGTTGCTGAGATCGGAGTTGATGCGGTCGATCAACGCTTTCTGGCTGAAGTCACCATCCTGTCCAAAGGGGACTTCACGCAGCATGAAGTAGCGGAAGTTTTCCAGTCCGTAGGCGTTTGCCACCTCTCGGGGGTCGACGACGTTGCCTTTGGACTTGCTCATCTTTTCGCCGTTTCGCGTCCACCAGCCGTGTGCGCCGATGTGTTTGGGGAGTTCGAGTCCCAGACTCATGAGAAATGCAGGCCAGTAGATGGCGTGAAAACGGAGGATATCCTTGCCGACCAGATGGACGGTCGCCGGCCAGAAGTGCATCTCCTTCTCGTCGGTGCCGTATCCCAGTGCGGTGATATAGTTCATGAGCGCATCGAGCCAGACATACATGACGTGTTTGGGGTCGTTGATGGCGTCGGGGAGTTTGACGCCCCAGTCGAAGCTGGTGCGGGTGATGGAGAGGTCGTGCAGCCCCTGCTTGACGAAGTTGATCACTTCGTTTTTTTTCGCTTTTGGAAGGACACATTTCTCTTCATCCGCATACCACTTCAGCAACTGCTCTTCATATTTCGAGAGACGAAAGAAGTAACTCTCCTCTTTGACGATCGTCGTAGGTTTGCCGCAGTCGGGGCAAAACTCGTTGTCGATGAGTTGTGTTTTGGTGAAGAATGTCTCGCAGCTGACGCAGTAGAAGCCTTCGTAGTTATCTTTGTAGATGTCACCTTTGTGGTACATCACCTCAAACGCTTTCTGTACCCCTTTGATATGTTTTTCATCTGTCGTGCGGATAAATCTGTCGTAGCTGATCCCGAAATCATCCCAGAGATCGCGAAACTTCGCGCTGATTTCGTCGGCGTACTCCTGCGGTTTTTTGCCGCGTTTTTCCGCCGCTTCCTGGATCTTCTGTCCATGTTCGTCGGTACCTGTCAGAAAGAGTGTCTCCATGCCGATGAGTCTCGAGTAGCGGGCGAGGGTATCGGCGATAATCGTCGTGTAGGCATGGCCGATGTGCGGGACGTCGTTGACATAGTAGATAGGCGTTGTGATATAGGCGGTTTTGCACTTTTGTGACATCATATATCCTGATCGTTGAAAAATTTGGAATTAATGGTACTACAAGATTGCTTAACTACTTTACAGCATAGACCGCTTCGAAGGCGAAAGGTGCCCACAGGGGTGCCGGAATATCTGCACTTCTCAGTATCTGTGCCGTCCATTGATTGCATGTGTAGAAGAGGTTGTAGGGTTGGGAAGCTGCAAAATAGTGCACATAGGGGGGATGGGGAAGTGAGAGTTCCACCGCCGCATCGTTTCTCTGTCTGATGCTTTGCAGGATCGCTTTTTGCAGTTTTTCCATCTGTTTCCTCTCTATAGTGAGTGGTATGAGCGTGGTGTCATTGCGCAGTGCAGCATAATGCCCGACGCGGATAGCACCGGGTGTGTCGGTGAAGAGTGCTTTGATCGCAAGCAGCGGATCGAGATCGGACCATTCATGTGTTAACGCCATAAAGCGGGCATCACCGTAACTGAAAGCGATAAAGCCTTTTTGATACCGTGGAAACACTGGCGCCAGCACTTTGGAGAGGGGCGGGGAGAGTTCAGTGCCGGGAAGGATGATTTCCGTATGGGCCAGATCGTGAAAAAGATAGAGGCGTTTCGGGTTTTTGACAGGTTTGGCGCTGTAGGATGGGGTGATCCACATCAGAAGCAGGGAAACTGCGACATAAAGCACAAGCATGCATAGCAACAGTGCGGTGAGCTTTTTGATGATGCGCAGGAGGAACATAGAGAGCTATCCAGTGAAAAATGTCAGGAAAAACCGGTGAGATAGGTTAGCGGATCAGGTATGTCGGTCGGTTTGTGATGTGTGCTCTTTTTTGTTGTTGAAAGGGGGTTTGAAGATATTTGAGATGAGAGAGATGAGCAGATTGATTGTCTCTCCGATGAGCAATAAAATCGATGTGATAATGAACAGGAAAAATGTGATAATATAATCGACTATTTTCATAAAGGTCCCTTTGTATG
>JANTHT010000016.1 GCA_024762235.1 Sulfurospirillum sp. | reverse complement strand
TGGGTTATTTTGTACTCAAGCGCGTATTGAAACGTTTTAAGAAAGCGCATCGTGCGACACCGCTGGAGTAGTATGTCCATGCTGTCTCGCTTCTGTTGGAATTGGAAAAGGAGTATAGCGGGGTTTTGTGTAGCGTTTGCAATCAGGTTCAGTCGATCTGAAACTCTATGACATAGGGTTTTTGAAAATAGAGATAGTAGAGTACATAGACGATCAGTCCGATGTAGAGCGTTCCCAGTCCCACAAAGAGCCAGCCGACGCTGAATATCTTTTTTTCACCCCGCACATGATGGTCGTCTTTTTCTGTGATTTGATAGCCGTTTTGGTAGAGCATCTCTTCGAGCAGATCGAGTTTCTCTTTTTTGGAGAGGGTGTTGTCTGCTTTGACTTCTTGAAAAAAATCGTCGAAGATTTTCCGATAGGCCTGCATCGCCTTTTTCTCGCGCAGGAGCAGAAAGATCCCTATGGGCAAAGAGAAGAGCATGATGATAGTATTCATGCCTGCTTTTTCACCTCGATCGCTGTGTCGTGGAGGATGATTTCACCATTTTCCAGCAGGGTGGTAAGCGCCTTTTTGAACGCTTTTTTGCTGATGCCGAATTGCTGTTGGATAGCCCCGGCATCGCTTTTGTAGGTGAAGGGGAGGGTGCCGCCGTTTTGGGCCAGCCGGTCGCGTACTTTCTGTACGCTTACATCGGTTTTGGCTCTGCCGATGGGTTGCAGGCTCAGGTCCAGTTTGCCGTCAGGACGGATCTTTTTGATATACCCTTTGACATGCTGACCCGTTTCGAGTGGCTGGAAGATCTCGTTGTGGTAGAGCATCCCCTCGTAGTTGTGATTGGCGATCACTTTGTACCCGAGCGGTGTGCGCGCGACGATCAGCAGATCGGCTGCGTCACCACTTTTGAGTCCTTTGATGTCGCTGAGCAGATGGCGTCCGATGCGGGTATCGCCGTAGAGGCGGCCGGTATCGAAGTCGTAGGTGACATGCACGATGTAGGATTTTCCGATTTCAAGACGATTTTTCTGCATCTTATTGGGGACAAGCAGCTCCTTGGGCAGTCCCCAGTCCACAAATGCGCCAAAAGGGGCGATGTCGGTCACTTTCATCAGTGCGAACTCTCCGCGCATTGCCAGTGGTCTCTCTGTCGTCGCTACGACACGATCTTCGGAGTCTGTGTAGACAAATAGATCGATCAGATCGCCCTCTCTCATCTGCTCCGTGACATAGCGCATGGGCAGCAATACCCGTTCGCCGATGCTGTCTGTGAGGTAGAGGCCATGCGGACTCTCTTCGGCAATTTTGAGGGTGTTGACCAGACCTATGGCGATATTTTCGGCGATATTTTCACTCATCGACTCTTCCTTTGTGTTTGACGCCGTTGCGATTTTGCATGCGTTTGGTCTTTTGGAGCTGGTTGGCGCCGTGAAGGATCTCTTTTTTGATCTCATCCATATCATGGTCGCTCCGGGGCAGGTTGGCGCACTTTTCGACATAACGCTCCAGGGCTTTGAGGTAGTTGCTGTTGAGCATCACTTTCTCTATCCCTTCCAGCGGTTCGAAGATGCGATCGACATAGGTTTTGAATGCCTCTTTATCGAGATCCTCTTTTTTGGAGACGAAACTGACGATGCGGTTTAAAAAGCGTTCGAGTTCTCTGGTGTAGCGTGTGCGTTTGTACTTCTCTTTCTGTTTCTCTGTGAACATCTATAACCTCACAAGTGTGGCGCCCATGCCGCCCATGTTGGCCGGTGCGTCCTCATATGACTTGACTTTGGGATGGCGTGAGAGAAACTCTTTGACCGCATAGGCGAGTTTACCGGTACCGATGCCGTGATAGACGAGCACTTCGTCGTATCCGGTGATGAGGGCATCACTCAAAAATGCGTCGAGTCTTTCGATCGCCTCTTCGCTGCGCAAGCCGTGCAGATCGAGTTTGACCGAGGCGGAAGAGGGTTTCTCGACATGGATCTTCGTTTTGTGTCTACTCTTTTTGGGTTTTGGAGGATTGCCGCTGCGTTTGAGCTCTCCCAGAGGTACACGCAGGCGCATGCCGTCGCTTTCGATCATCGCTTCCTCTTTTTTGAGAGAGAGGATTTTGCCCTTTGTGTTGCGGTATTTGACGAAGTCACCCACTTTCAGGGGCTCTGCAGGCTGTGTCGCTTCGACACTTCTGGCCGCCTGCTGTTTTTTGTGGGCGAGATTGAGCGCCCTGTGTATCTGTGCGGTATCGCCGCCCCTGGCCGCCTTTTTGGCTTCCTCGATCGCTTCGCGATACTCTCTCTCCAGTTCAGATTTTAGCCGGTCGAGTGCGCGATCCCCCTCGAATTTCTGATTACGCAGCTGCTCGTTGAGTTTTCGGCTCTTTTCGATCTCCCGGTCGAGCTCTTCCAGTCGCGCGCGCATCTGCAACTCCAGATCGATATTTTTCTGTATCAACTCTCCAAGTTTCTCTTTGTCTTCGCCGTAGACCTTTTTCGCTTCGGCGACAAGATTGGGTGGGATACCGTAGCGAAGGGCCGTTTCAAAGGCGTAACTTTTGCCGATGGTCCCGAAGAGAAAGTCGTAGGTCGGGCGCTGATGCAGTTCGTCGTAGATCGCTGCGGCGAGCTGGACTTCCGGATGGGTGGCCATCATGGCGGCGAGCCGTTTGTGGTGGGTCGTGATGACGATCTTCGCATCCTTTTGTGCCAGTTTTTCGAGGATCACCTTGAAGAGCGAAGCCGCCTCGTCGGAGTCGGTTCCCAGTTCGATCTCGTCGACACCTGCGATGAAGTGATCTTTGCCGAAGAGTTTCGAAAACTCCAGCATACGTCCTGCAAAGGTGGAGATGTCGTTTTTGACCGACTGGGGATCGTCGATGATCGCAGCGATCTCTTTGAAGTGACCGATATGCGATTTATGGACATCGATATGCATCGGCAGCAGGTATTTGGCCATAAAGACGGCGGAAAGGATCGACTTTAGGAGCATGGTTTTACCCCCGGCGTTGACACCGGTGATCATGAGGATCTTTTTGGAAAAGTCGACACTGACAGGTTTGGGATCGTGCAGGGCTGGGTGTGCGAAGTCGGTCAGCATGATACGCTTGTCCGACTTGGGGCGCATGAACTCCAGATCCCCGCTTTTGGCGAAAAAGTGGCGCGCCTGGTAGTGGTCGAAGCGGTCGAACGCTTTGTTGATGAACTGCAGAAAGAGAAGGTGTTTGGTGAAAGTGGCGGAGATCTTCTTTTCATACTCCAGCTCGATCTCATCTCTCTGGCTCAGCAGTGCGGCCTGCGCTTTTTTGAGCTTCGTGATCGCTTCAGGCGCGACGTAGAAGTAACCGCCGCTGCTGCGTCCCACCACCGTTCCCTTCAGGAAGTGGTTGAAGCCGCCGCGTACCATCACCGTTTCGGTATCGCTGATGTAGTGTATCTGGCGGTCAACGAGGTAGGGAGAGAGCCTTGCGGTGGAGAGGAGGCGCTGCATCGTCTCCTTGATCTGCTCTTTGTTGCGTTTCAGCGAACTGTTGAGTGCCATGAAACGCTCGTCGACCTCCTCTCTGAGTCGTCCTTCATGGTCGAAATAGCGGCTGATCTCTTTGATTTCTTCGGGGATGACGATCTTCTCGAGCCACTCGCCGACGATCCCTTCCGCGACACGTTTTTTGAGGTAGATGAAGTAGTCCACGATCCTGACAAAAGCGTAGATCTCCCAGAGTCTCAGCCGACCCTGCTTTTTGAGATAGGCCAGTTGGGTATCGAGCAGGGGTACTTCCGGCGGTGCTTTGAACTCCAGCGTGGAGAGTTTTTGGATGAATTTGTAGTGGATGTTGGCATCCCCCTCCATGAAGAGAGGTTTTGGACGGGCCAGAAACTGTTCGTAGGCAGCGATAAAATCCTGAAGATCGAGTTTGGAGACGATGCTAGTCATCTTTGATTTCACACTGCTCCACAGGATAGACGATGCCCTTGTCGTCGAGGCTTATAAAAGATTCCGTGCCCGTCTCAAAAAAGAAGTGTTCAGTAGTGATCTCCTTTCCGTCACAGACCACGGGAGTTCCGTTTTTGAAAGCGAGATAGAGTTCTCTGACATGGTTGTCGTGTGCATCAACGCGCCACTCGTAGAGCCAGAGCAATGCAAATATGAGCGCCGCGATTTTTAATATCTGCATCTTTGTACGATGCGTGATCTTTTCAAAATGCGCTGCAAGCAGTGTGACAATCAGCAGAAGTAGAAAAAGGCCTATGACGATTTGCATCTATACCACTCCCCGGAGCTGATAGGTGATATCTCCGGCACCCAGCCCGATGATAAGCCCTTCATCGAACGCTTTGATCTGCGATGCGTCTCTGAGTAGTTTCAGACTTCCCCCTTCGGGCATGACTCTGTCCGCAAAGAGGGGATGGTATTTGCTGAAGTGGCGTTCGAAGTCGATGAACCGAGGCTCTTCACCGACATTGTAGACGGGAAGAATGACCAGCTCGTCGATGCCTGCGAAACACTCTTTGAACTTTTCCAGATTGTCGATGGTGCGGCTGTACTTGTGTGGCTGCCAGATGGCGATCACGCGTTTCAATCCCATCAGCCTGGCATATTTGCGTGCCGACTTGATCGTCGCTTCAATCTCGGTGGGATGGTGGGCATAGTCGTCGATGAGTACATGACGGCTATCTTTTTCGAGGATATCGAAACGCTTTCGGATGCCACGGTAGTTTCGCAGGTTGGTACGCACCTCCTCGAGAGAGTTCTGGGTGATGGCCGCCAGTATCGTCAGTGCCGCATTGATGGCGATATGCTCTCCGACACCGTAGACTTCGAAGGTGCCAAGATCCTTGAGTATAAAAGAGGTATAGGGTTCGTCGTCGATGATCACCGTTTTGATCTGCTGGATGTCACGGCTGGGGTAGAGACGGATTGCCTCGATATCGTCGAGGGTGGAGAGAAAAGGGTCTTCCGCGTTGAGGACGCGAATTTTGGCTTTTTTGATGAAAGTGCGGTAAGCATCATAGAAGCGTTCCAGATCGTAGTGGTAAAACTCCATATGTTCGGGTTCGGCATTGGTGACGATTGCGATGTAGGGGTTGGTGTTGAGAAAACTGGCGTCGCTCTCATCCGCTTCGAAGATCAGATTTTCACCGTCGGTGTAGTGCATGTTGGAGCCGAACTGTTTGCTTTCCGCACCGATGATGACAGACCCCTCTATGACCGATGCGAGCATGGCGGAAGTGGTGCTTTTGCCGTGTGCGCCTGCGACAGCGAAGAGCTTTTTGCCTTTGAGTATGAAGGGGAGGGCCTCTTTTCGTGAAAGCAGCAACATCCCCCTCTCTTTTGCTGCAACGATTTCAGGATTGTCCGCTTTGACGGCGGCGGAGTAGATGACGATCGACTGATCGGTGATATTTTCCGCTTTTTGGGGGATCGAAACTTTGATCCCCTCCTCCTGCAGCCTCTGTGTGATGGGAGAAACTTTCATATCCGAGCCGCTGATCTCGTAACCGTTTTTGTGCAGAAAGCGGGCGAGAGCAGAGAGTCCTATACCGCCGATACCGATGAAATGAATCTTATTTGACATAGGGTTTGATCCTTTCGAGTGCCTCCGCTGTGCGCTCTTCATCTTCGACGAGCGCGATGCGTACATATTTTTCACGCAGATCCCCGCGACTCAGGAAAGAGCCCGGAAGCACTTTGACATTTTTCTCTTTATAGAGCGTTCTGGTAAACGCGAGGTCATCTTCTACCTCCAGCCAGAGGTAGAATGTGGCGTCGGGGACGGTGATGCCGAGAACCTCTCTTGCAATCTCGAAATTTCTGCTATATTTTTCACGGAAAAAGACGACATGCTTCTCATCTTCCCATGCCTGTGCTGCTGCTTCCTGCATGGGCAGGGGAGAGGCACACCCTACGTAGGTGCGGTACCGCATGTAATCTTTCAGAATCTTAGCGTCACCTGCGATAAATCCGCTGCGAAGGCCCGGAGCCGAGCTGCGCTTGGAGACGGAGTTGACGACGAGGATATTTCTGAATTCGGGATTGCCCGCGCGGATGCTCGCTTCAAGAAGGGAGGGGTGTTTGTCACCGGTGTAGATCTCGCTGTAGCACTCGTCGTTGAGCAGTACGAAGTCATATGTCAGTGCCGCTTCGACCCAGGCTGCGAGACCGTCGATATCCATGCTCGCCGCAGTGGGGTTGTTGGGAAAGTTGAGGATGACGAAGTCACATGTTCTCAGCTGCTCCGGATCGATGATAGCCCTGAAACCGTTCTCTTTGGTGAGGTTGATGTACTCCACTTGCGCCCGGCTGGCGATTGCCGCACCTTCGTAGATCTGATAGAAGGGATTGGTAAAGGCCATCACCGGCTCTTTTTTGTCAAAAAGCAGAAATTGCGGGAAGTTGAAGAGTACTTCACGGGTACCGAAGGTCGGGATGATCTGGTCGTCGCGCAGATCGACACCGAAACGACGCGCAACGAATGCACGTTGTGCATGTCTGAGTGACGCTTCTCCGGCTGTTTTGGGATATCTGTTGAGCAGATGGGCGCTCTCCCTCAGGGTATCCTGTATGAAAAGAGGTGTTGCAAACTGTGGCTCGCCGATCGTCAGTGTGATCGGTCGGTATGCAGGGTCGGGGGTGATCCCCTCCAGCAACCCGGTTAGTTTTTCGAATGGATAGGTTTCAAACTGCATCGATCTCCTTGAGAAGGTAAAATATTGTTACGATTATAGCATGTACGGGTTAAAAAGGGTTGGACCCTCTCTCCTGTTTTCAAGGCGTGTAGGGACTCTCTTCCCTGGCAGCGACGAAGCCGTATCGGATGAAGGCGTGGAGCGTCTGATCATGAAGGTCGATGATTTTTTGTACCTCAGGATTTTCGGAACCGAGTCTGACGCGAATACCATCCTCAAGCATCTCATACTCAAAAGTTATCTCATGACGGTGATCGAAGAGCGATACAAAGAGAGGGTCCCATGAACGGATCGCCCGATTTCCGTCAAATCTCTCTTTCATCCCGAGCGCGTGCGTCTGCAGGATCTTTACCAGATCTCTGTCACCGGATGTGATGCGGGTCGTGGTTTCGATACCGTTTGCGATTTTTCGGCTATGCCGTTCAATCTCTTCGTGCCGCTCCAGGAGTTTATGAAAAAGGGCTTCATCTGCCTGGTGTTGTGCATCGCTGCCGCCTCTGCCCCGTTGAAAAACTTTCTCTTTTCTAAAACGTGTAAAATCCATGGCATCTCCTCACCCTATTTTAACATATGGGCACCTCTAAAAACCCTGATTGTTCAAAACATCACAAGCTTTGTCTTAGGCGAGGCGTTTACTTGCAGGACTAGCCGTAGCCAAGATGAGAAAATATCTTTGTAAAGATTGCTCCTTATAAGCCCATTATGAATCACCAGGGTTTTCAGAGGTGCCCTTAAACTAGATTGTATCACTGATAGTAACGTCATGTAAAACCAGAGCTCGTGCAAAAGAGAATAGAGAGTGCAGGAATCGCTTTTATGTTACAATACTGCCATAATCAACATGCAATACGGGGGAGATAAAAAATGGCGGATAAAGGGACGAAGCGTTATATGGAGCTGCAAATGGAGGAGCTCAAAGAGACGTATGGAAGTGAAGAGAAGGACCGGATTGCAGCGGAGGAGAGAGCATCAAGAGCCGGCAATCCCAAAGATGCTGAAATAGCGGCACTCTATGAAGATTGTGCCGAGTATGAGGCGGATCTGGAAGCGTTTGAATCGGAGCTTGCGATTATAGAGGAAAGAGACCCTTCAGAGCTCGTAGCGGCACTCGATGCGCAAAAAGTGGATAGCGAAAGAGCGTATGCGCAGGAGTTAAAAAAGATTGTCGAGCATGCCTGGGAGGCAGAAGCGGATCGGGAAGCGTATTTGAATATTGTAAAGGAAGCGGAATTTAGTGAATTAATTGAAAAATTGAACAATGCATTTCCCGGGTACAGCGGTGATTTTAAAGAAGAGATCAGAAGCATACTGATTGAACGCTGGAAGATGCTGATCGAGATCAAGAAAGAGCATATCAAAGAGGAGATCAGTGAGATCAAGGTACGGGGGCTCAAACCCAGTTTTGCAAAAAGGATCTACAAACAGTACCATGGGATAGAGTAGGAGGGTGCATGCATGCGCCGCAGGTATGAGGAAGAGCAGACACTCTTCCTCTCATCATCATGTCGCCGGTGTATCCAGACCGTAATAGGCATCCTGCGCTTCAGAGACATTTTCCTTGTCGAGAACTTTGGTAAGTGCGTCTTCACCTTTTTCACCGGTGCGCATACGCTCTACATCACTCACATCCTTCACCCACATCTTGCCTGAGCCGAGGCCCATCGTCGAAGCACGTATCGCTTCCAGTGCAACCTCTTTGCTCTCATCGTTCGAGACGACTACTTTGATCATCACTTTCGGTTCGGGAGTGACTTCATTTTTGCGTAGTATCGCATCTTTGTCGATGACATCCACGATCGTCACACCGGCAATGCCTACCTCTTCAAACTCCTCAAGCACATCGATCAATACACTTTTGTTAAATACTGCTGTTAATTCATACATTTTGACTCCTTGGTTTTCTTTAGAAGTACCCTTAGTATAGTGCATAAAAAATACTTATAAGATAAAATTTGTCGCATTGTTACTTTTCTCTACATGGGCAAACCTCAAAGTGTTTCGTATTTACACATAATTACGCCAAAGTAAGTGATGCTGACATCGAATATGCTACTATCGTTTACAAATATGCTCCTTAAAAAGGGAATAGAAAAGGAAATAGAATGGGAACAGGAAAAGTACTCTCTTTATATATGACAATGCCGGATATGATGCGCTCCGGTCATCGCATGGCGTGTGACGACATCGAGTGTGATCAGGACGGTATCGTGGGCGACAGAGACCACGGTACCGGAGAACAGAAGATATTGCTGGTCTCCGGAAAAAGTTATGAGATTATCGAAGAGGCGGAACTGGTCCTGGACCAGGGTGTTTTGATGGAAAACATCTATACCGATATCGATCTCTACCACCTCAGGCCCGGTTCTGTGCTGGAGATAGGCGAGACACTCTTTGAAGTCACCGGCCCCTGTGAAGCATATGGTTACCTCTATGCGTTTGCACCCGAATTGCCCGAATTGCTAAAAGGCAAAAGGGGGCTCTTTATCGCCCCTGTCATGTATGGGAAAGTGTGCAAGGGTGATAGCGTTACGATAATCAAAGAGGCGTAACCGATGGCGTTGACAGGTATCAATATCGATTACAGTACGATATGCACCGATTACAATACGGCCTATCTCGACAGGGATAACAATGACCCGCAGACTACAGCGTGTATGCGTGCGGTGGTATCCAGGATTTCAGAGTTTCTTCACGCATTGTGCGAGCAATTCGGTTATCGTCTATACCCGCTCAACAGTGACCGTGCGGTAAAAGTGGCATCTGTCGCCTCGAACCGGTTCCTTTTCTACTCGCTCGAGAAAGAGATCACATTGCAACGGTTTGTCGCGACGCAATCCCATACACCCTGCAGCAATGACTCAGAGTGGATACAAAAGGGTGAAGAGGGTGTGATGATACGCAACGATGAAGAGGGGGAGGGTATCTATCTCTATCTCGAGAAGGAGAGTCCCCTCTATGCATGGGTCACCGGACAACTCTCGGATCTCTCCTGGGATGAGGTACCTGTACCATGATAAAAAATATTGATATTCAGAAAATAAATGTTATCATGTTCTGTGGATATCCGCATTTTATCTAAAAAGGATCGAAGATGAGCAAAGTAGAACCGAAAGTAACCACAAGAGATTTTACGATCGCGAAAACGGAAAGTGTCGATACCGTTTTGAATGATAAGTTGAGAGATTTCACAGTCAAAACTTACTGCGATAATGAGACGGAGATATTTTTACAGGAACTTTTTCAGGAAGACAGGGTCGCGTTCGATCTTTGTCGATAAAGCACCGTCCTGAACTACCATCCTGCTATAGAAAGCAGCTTTTGGAAGATAGGTATCTTCTGAAAGCTGAAACAGATCGTGATATCCACATAAAAAGTATCTTTTCCCTCTGAATCCCAGCATCCATACTCCCACCCTCCATCATGATCATATACTATTCATCAAAATTGAAACCAGAATAATATATCGTAAAATGTTATATAAAAAAGCAATAATATATAAGAAATAGCAATAACTTAATATTAAATTAACGAAGAATATATTAGAATGTATTACTTTATTTTATAGGAGGTATTTATGAAAAAGTTTCTTTTGTTGCCCTTGTTGGTGTTGGGAATCGTCACTGCAGCGGAGGCGGAAGTGACCAGGGCGGAGACCATGCAGGGGCTGGTACAGGGTTTGAATACGATTCAAAAAGGGATCATGTATAACAACGGTGATATCGTGAAACAGGGTGTTGACGCTATCAAAAAAAATGCAAAGAATATAGACTCTTTTGATATAGAGGACGATAAAACCAATAGTTTCAAGGCGAAAAGATTTGCTGAGACTGAAGCCAAAGCGCTGGCGAAGCTTGCCGATGAGATAGAGATCGGCTTCAGTAAACATGATAAAAACAGAGTTCTGGACACCTACAGAAGGATGCAAAACCAGTGCATCAACTGTCATAAGATTATCAGAAAGTGGTAATCGGGATCGGCTGTTACGAAAGAGGTTGATTTTTTGTAACAGCGATCAACGTCAGGTAGCAAAGAACTGCAATAATTGCGCTATCCTGCACGCCTTTCATCCCCTGACTTCCTGCACAAGCAGGGAAATATCACATGCGTTGAACGCCTCTGTTTCGACGATCTTCCGAATCTTTTCGAGACTGTAGCGATCATGATCATAAACAATGACATAGAGCCTGTCTTCCACTTCCAGATAGTGGCTCTCTCCATACGGGGTGTAGCGTGTCGCTCCGATGGAGATGAGCATCTGGTCAGGGTAGTTTGCCTCTTTGATACATGCTGAGAGATCTTCGAGCGGTCCGGTATCTTTCTGGTTGTTGAGCTTCCCGGTGATCCAGTCGGTCAGTTTTTCATAAAAGTAGCTGTATGTCGTCAACGGGCTATCCTCGCCATACTGATGCACGCCGTCCGCACGGCGGATGAATGATACGAGCGCGTAACGGTCCAGAATGCTTCCGTGCGAGAAACGATCCAGCGGGAGCATCGTGTTTGCGATGCCTTTGCTCTCTTTTCCCCAGTTTTTCTTGAGACTGATCTTCGGAGCGCCCTCTATGCGGATGGAGCAGTCGTTATAGGCAGCAAAGTGTGTCGGTTTGATCGATCTGACAGAGCCGTCGGCGGCATAATGCATCTCACACAGCAGCGCCACTTCCGGTTCCATCTGAATCGGCTTTTCGGGATCTTTGGGCATGCGGATCGTATCACCGGAGAAGGGCCATATCCCCAGAAAAGTGTCGCTGCCCGGCAGATAGGTAGGGAAGATTCCCTTCGGGGCATCCTCCTCTTCAGTGTGTATATCGACAAAGTCGGCGCTCTCACCGGCCTGTTCGAGATGGTGGGCGAAGTTTCCGGCGATGCCGAGCCCCAGAATATTTTTATGCATCCCTGACCTTTTGAAATTTGTTTGTAATCTTAGTCAGTTATGCGTCTGATGTCAATAGTTAGGTATAATAAATGAATCAAAAAACAGGATTTTGCATGATACATGCTTTATGGACACTCTTTCTGGTTGCAATACTGAACGGTTGTGGAGGAGGTGCCTCTTCACCGGGATCATCAGGAGAGTCTGACGGTACATCTGCGAACGATTCGGGTGTCGTCATCGACCCTCCTGCAGGTTCCCCCTGTCAGAGAGGAGCATTCTATCAGATCGTGACAAAAGAGTGCATCACACTCAAACATCCGGCATGGGGCTTTCAGGGGTTTGCAATGCCGCAAACAGAGGTGACACTCACAGAGTGCGGACAAAGTGCACTCGACACACTCTTGCAGAGCTTGCCCGAAGAGGGCGCTGTCGTCCATCTGCCGGCATGCACACTGCAGATATCCGAGACGATCGGACTCTATAACAACGTTATCCTCGAGGGTGCGGGAAAAGGGAAGACGATCATCACAGGAGAGGGGGCGTTCAGCGCCGATCTGCTTTCACTTCGCGGCAGAAATATCGTTGTGCGCGATCTCACACTCGACGGTGCCGGTAACGCGCTGGGAGGTATCGTCTGTACCAACAACAGGGGCAATCTGCTGATCGAAAAGTGTGAAATCAAAAACCTCACCGGAAGCGGTATCTATCTGGAAACCGCCGCACCGCAGGCAGATACGCAGATCACGATCCGCCAGAACTCCATTTCTCACACGCTGCATGGCATGGCGATCAAGACACGTGATTCCGCAAAGATGCTGATCTACTCCAACCAACTCTTTGCAAACCGGGAGTATGGGCTGGATATGAGTACGACAAGCGATATCGAAGTGAGCGGTAACTACATGCACGACAACTTCTATGCCGGGGCAAAATCACCGATAGCGGACCGTATCTGGTACTATCACAACACCATCACCCACAACGGTAACGAAGACCGGGAAAACAGCGCGGGCATCGTCTACATGCTCTCCAGACCCGAAGCGAAGATCTACATAGAGTATAACGATCTGCAAAACAACCGCGGACTCGCCTATGCGAGCTGGAATGCAGACTTCAGCTACCTCCTGTTGCGGGAGAATCTTGTCGCCGGCAGTCATGACAGCAACGGTTACACTATCCGTGCGACAGGTATCGACGATATCGATGTTTACGGTGATCATGGCCGTATCTGGGTCGGGGAAGGGAATGAAGGGCGCATACACTATCACTGACAAGCAACTTAATAGGATTTAAGTTATAATAGAATGACAATATCAAGGAGAATGGACTATGAAAAAACATCAGGAAAAAGTGGCCGAACTCGAAAAGAGAATCAAAGAGGCGGATCATCTGACACCGGAAGAGAAGAGCATTACACTGGAGAAGATCGCTGAGTGGAAACTCGAAGACAAAGCCTTCACGCTGCTTCCCGCCGCACTCCAGAAACTGAGTGAGAAGATCGATCCTATTCTGGAAGAGATCGGTCTGATCTGAGTCTGTCGCCGAGCGCCCCGGCACTCCGGGCGATATTTTCCTCGTCGAAATAGAGCGTCTGTGACGGAAACGCGAACTCCAGATCGTGTCGCTCAAGAATCTCCATCAACCGGAACATCACATCCTGCTTGACACTGAGCCACTCTGCCCAGTCGGTCGTTTGGGTGAAAGCGTAGATCAGGATGTCTATCGACGAGGCGTTGAACTGATCCAGAAAGACCAGCAGCGTCGTTTTGATTCCCAGTTTCGCCTCCATCTCCACAAACTTGCCACTCTCTTTGAACCTGCGTTTGATACTTCTGTAATCGACCTTCTCCCCGGTAACGATTCCCGGATGTGCCTCCAGCATCTTTTTTATCTCCGCGATCGCGGCTTCCAGATCCTCTTTGCGGGAACTGTAGGTGACGCCCACCTGCATCTTGATGCGCCGTCCTACGATTCTGCGACTGAAGTTTTTCAGTGCACTGTTTGCCAGTTGTGCGTTCGGGACGGTGATGAGCGCATTGTCGAAGGTGCGTATCTTGGTGGAAATGAAACCGATCTCCACGACAGTTCCTTCGACATCTTTTGTCTGGATCCAGTCCCCCTGTGAGAAGGATTCGTCGAAGATGATCTTCAAAAGTCCGAAAAAGTTCGAGAGGGTTGTCTGTGCCGCGAGTGCCACAGCCAGACCACCGATACCCAGCGAAGCCACCACGCCGGTGATGTTGACATCCATTTTGAGCAGTATGATCAGCAGTGCTGCAAGGACGATGATCACCTTCGTCGTGGAGAGGATCAGATTCAGCAGTTCCGTCCGTAACTCTTTGTTGCGTGTATGCTGCCTTGTATAGAAGAGCAGAAAGAAGATATTTTCAACGAACATCAACAGGATATAGGTGATGATCGCGACATAGAAGATATAGAAGATCAGATCTGCGCGATGGCTCAACGGCGTGGGGTAGTAGACCACTTCCAGCGCCAGTTTGAGTCCGATACCGTTGATGAGCAGTGAAACAGGCAGTCGTATGCGTTTGAGATTTTCGAGCAGGATATCGTCTGTCTCATCTTCGTGCTGGAGAATCCTCGCCCGAAAGTAGAGATAGAGACGGCGGTAGAGGATATAGTTCAAAAAGAGAAAGAAGAGAATCACAACGACAAAGAGTATGATCCTTCCTGTATCGAGATGGAGATAGCGCAGGTAGACATTGGCACGTGCGGCCAGCGGTTGCTTGTTGATGTAGTTGATCAGGTTGTCGAGCTTCAGTTCCGCTGCAATGGAGTTGTAGGTGAGCAGTTTGGCATTGAGAGTGACGAAATCGAGAAAACTTTCGAAAAAGTAGTAGTCCCGCGCCAGGGTGAAAAAGTTCGCCCGTATCTGTTGTGCGACACTACCTTTTTGCGGGGCGGTCTCTTCATAAATCCTGATCGCTTCGCCGATATTGAGAGTTTTGGAGAGCCTCTCTTTCTCTTTCGTGATATAGAGCGTCAGGCTCTTCTCGTCCAGTGCGGTCCAGTTGTCTGCGAGGTAGTGAAAAAATGTATAGATCTCTTTGCGCAGTCCGATATCCTGAAGTAGAAGTTTGTCCCGGGTTACTGCCTGCATATAGCCATATTTTCTGTTGGCATCGATCTTCAGCAGCAGGGTGTTGCTCAGCTCTTCACTCTTTTTGGGATCGAAAAAGGGGTTGTGACGGCTGTCGAGTGAAAAGGGTTCGTTTTTGAGTTTGAGAATCAATCCTTTATAGGCATGCATCCGCTCTTCAACAAGCGCTGTCGTCCGGTTTTCATCCATGATTCCGCGCTGCGTTATTCCGCTGACGTTCGTATCGGTGGAGATCAGAGTGCGTATCACCTTGTCGGGAAAAAACTTCTCTTCCGTTTCTATAAGCAGTTGCCAGAAAGAGAGTGCCGCACAGAGCGCCATCCCCGTCAGTAGTAAAGCCGAAACTTTTTTCATCTCGCCCCTTTGGTCGGTTTGGCGCATTATAACCTATTTGGGGTTAGGCATCGGCTCCTGTGAACTTTTTCGCTTCTGTCATCTCGATGATCTCTCTGGCGCGCTGATGGTTTTGCCCTGCAAGCTCCTGTGCCCTGCCCATCTGCGTCAGGCAACTGTCGGTAATGCTGAGCATATTGGTCACGAGGTCATGGATTTTCGCTATCTGTTGTTCCTGTAGATTGGAGGTCTGTGTGATTTCGTAGATGATCTCGGTCGTACGTGAGACTTCGCCGACGAGATGGTGATACCCGGTAATCATTCTGGAGGCGATCTCATTGCCGCTCTCTGCTCTGGACCTGGCCCGCTCAACCACCGAATGGATCTCTTTGGAGGCTTTTGCCGTCTCTGCCGCGAGCGTACGCACCTCCTGCGCCACGACTGCAAATCCTTTACCCGCCTCACCTGCTGTAGAAGCTTCAACCGCTGCGTTAAGGGAGAGAATATTGGTCTGCATCGTGATCTTGTCGATGATCGCAATCGTCTCATTAATTTGCTTTACCTCTTCACCGATTTCACTGATGGAAGTGGCAGTTTGCTGAGCCAGCAATTCACCTTCCCCGGCAGATTCGCTGACACTGTGCGCATAGGATGCGATGAAGGATGCGCTTTCGACATTCGATTTGATATGGCCGGCGATCTCGTCGACACTTTCGACGATCGTTTTGAGCTCTTCACTCAGTCTCCCGTCGATAGCGTCGTATGCCCTGCTGATCATCGCATCGACATCCTTCGCTTTTTCACTGAATTCGATACCGATCGACCGGTCCGACTCCAGCATCCGGCTGATCACATCGCCCAGACGGTTGACAGCACGTTCGACTTCGCCGGAGGGTTGCATGATACGGCTGGTGTAATCCTCCTGTGAGAAAGATTTGAGCGCCTCTGTGATCGATGGCAGATCTCTCCCGATATCTTTTTGAAGAGAAGCCAGCATCTGGTTGATCCCGGTATGAATATCGCGCAGTTGTCGGGTAGCGGGCGGGTGCGTGATGCGCTTCGAATAGTCTCCCTTTTCAACGGCCTGTACCACTCTCATGAGATCATCTATAAAGGCGCTGTCCTGTGAAAGTCCACGCGCAATCTCCCGCATTTTGGTATTGATCAAATCGCTCATGTCACCGGTATTTTCATCGATGTAACTGATCTCCTCCTTTTTACCTGCAAGGTAGTCCAGAAAGCCGAAGAGTCCCCGTTGCAATCTGTCCAGCCGGTCGATGAACCGTTTGTGTATGAGCGGTATCAGTATCAGTGAAAATAGCACGATGACACCGAGTGTGAAGAGAAAGAGGGCCATATAGAGAGATGGATCGGGACTCTTTGCACTGTAGTGTGTCATGAGGAGGGCACTTCCCGCGCCCATGACGGCAGCTACGGCAGATACGGCGATGACGGGGATTACGATGAGCTTGCGTTTGATGTCGGCATTGGGGTCCTCTCTGTGCGGCATGTCTCTCCATTGTAGGTTTGATGGCCCTTATATCGTCATTTACAGATATTTTTAAATAGGCGTATCAAAGAATTGTCAAGGCATGGATGGAGTATAATGCACCCCTTCAAGGAGTTGCAATGCGTGTCAAAAATATCCTCTTCATGCTCTTTTTATTCGATCTCTTTCTGGTCCTCTGGGGGTTGATGGTGGCGGTGCAGACTTTTCTCATTGACGCCGATATCCTCAAGTTTCCCGAAGAGAATGTCCGGCTTCTGTTTATCCTATTCTTCCTCTTCGTTGTCACATCGATGGCTGGTCTGGTATTTGCGATCATGTATGACAAGAAGTACTATATCAAACTCTTTCCTGCACTGCAGGTGGTGGTTTTCATCGCCATGCTCTTTGCAAAGAGTCTGTTTGGCTAAAAGCGGTTTTTGATCAGCAGATAGCGGTGGATGTTGATGTAGTTGTTGAGGTAGTGGCAGAGTTTGACGCCGTAGAGAAAGATGATCCAGGAGAGATAGATCCAGATCAGGAAGAACATGATCGTACTGAACGATCCATAGAGGGTAGTGTAGGTTTTGTTGAAAGTGACATAGTAGACAAAGAGCGCTTTGGAAAGATACCAGATAAGAGAGGCGACAAATGAGCTGACAAACGCAGCCCGTTTGTGGACAGTGACATTGGGCGAGATTTTATAGACAACATAGAAGACGAACCAGATAATCAGATAGGAGGTGAGCGAGAGCAGATTGATCCAGTGTGTATAGGTGAAGCTTTGCAGCAGCATGTTGGCCCGGATCGTCAGGTAGAACGACGCCGCCACACCCAGGGGCATGATGATAACCATCGTCAGATAGATCGAGATCGAGTGCAGGAAACGCCTCGGGGGAACGCCGTAGATCTTGTTGATGACATACTCGAAGTCGTCGAAAAACATGACAGAGACATAGAGTACGAAAATCAGCCCCAGTGCCCCCATCTTGTAGGCGTTATGCATAAAGGCGTCGATATTTTGCGAGATATACTCCTGCTGTACGGGGATGATGGAGTTGAAGATGAACTGCTTGATCTCTTCGAGATAGGGTGAAAAGGTTTCCAGGTTGACAAACAGATAGAGGGAGATGAGCAGTATCGGGATGAGTGCCAGCATCGTATGGAAGCTGAGGGAAGAGGCGTAGTGCAGCAGATTGTGGTCTATGAAATAGGCCTTCAGATGCTTCTGATCGACTGCAAAATATCGCTTCATCCCGTTCGCCTACCCATCCAGCGCCATCTTCCCGGGATTGAGGATGTTGTTGGGATCGAACGCCCGTTTGATGGCGCGGAAAAGATCGATCTCTTCGGGGGAGAAGGCAAGTTGCATGAAGGGCGCCTTGCTCAGTCCGATGCCATGCTCGCCGCTGAGCGTACCGCCCATCTCGACCGTGATCCTGAAGATCTCTACGATCGCGTCGTGGCCGATCCTGAGCTGCTCGGGATCGCTGCCGTCTACCATGACGTTGGTGTGGACGTTGCCGTCTCCGGTGTGGCCGAAACAGGGGATTCTGACATCGTATTTCTCCGATACCTTCTCGATCTCCCGGAGCAGGCGCGGCAGTTCGGAACGGGGTACGGTGATATCTTCGTTGATCTTTTTGGAGCCGTAGATCGTGATCGACTGGCTGGCGTTACGACGTGCGAACCAGAGATCCGCGGCCTCTTTGTCATCTTTGGCGATTTTGAATTCGGCGCAACCGTTCTCCCTGAAGACCTTCTCGATCTCTTCGAGCTGATACTCCAGGTCGATATCGAGATTGCCGTCGACATCGGTCACCAGCAGTGCGCCTGCATCGACGGGCAGACCTTTGTGGAACTTCTCTTCCACCGCACGGATTGTCAGGTTGTCCAGAAACTCCATCGCCACGGGGGTGATCCCCGCCGCGAACGTTTTGTAGACAGCTTTCATCGCCTCTTCCACGCTGGGGAAGATACCCATCGCCGTTTTACGGAGTTTGGGTTTTGAGATCAGTTTGAGAGTCATCTCGGTGATGACCGCCAGTGTCCCCTCGCTGGCGACGAGAATACCGGCGATGTTGTACCCCGCGACATCCTTGATCGTCTTTTTTCCGGCACGGATCAGATCGCCGTTGGGCAAGACGGCGCGCAGTGCCATGACGTAATCTTTGGTGATGCCATATTTACTCGCGCGCATACCGCCCGCATTTTCGGCGACATTGCCTCCGAGTGTCGTGTAGTCCTGGCTGGCGGGATCGGGCGGATAGAAAAGCCCCACCGCTTCGGCGGCTTTCTGGAGATCCATGTTGATCACGCCGGGTTGGACGACGGCGACCATGTTGTCCATGTCGATTTCGAGAATCTTGTTCATATGCTTCTCGAATCCGAGTACGATGCCGCCGTTGGCCGGCAGTGCGCCTCCGGTAAATCCGCTGCCCGCTCCCCGCGGTGTGATGACGATATGGTTGTCGTTGCAGTAGCGCAATATCGCGCTGACATCCTCTTCGTGACGCGGAAAGACGACAGCATCGGGTTCGTAGCGCGTGCGGGTGGCGTCGTAGGAGTAGGCGATCATGTGCGCCTTGTCGTCATAGACGTTATCCTCTCCGACGATCTTTCTCAGTGCTTTGATATGTTTTTTATCCAGCATATTGTTCTCTCTGTTATTTTTCTGTTTTTGGTTTTTTCAGTCCCAGAAAGGTTCTGTAGTAGAGGTTGTAGTCTCCGATACTCTCACTCCCCATGATACCGCCGAGGCGATTTTTGATCTCGGGTACCCTGGAGTAGAAAGGTTTCTGCGCTTTTTGCGAATCGACCGGTGTCGCAAGCGGCTCTTCGTCGATCACTCTGAAACTTTCACAGTCGACGAAACGCCCCTTTCTGCCCACAGCGAAGTAGAGCAGTGAAAGATCGTTCTGTACACAGGCTTTGCGAAAATCCTCTTTCGTGGGCTGTGGATCATGATCGAAGTAGAGCGCCGAAGCGAAGAGATCGGGATGGACGATCTCAAAATTTTGATGTTTCGTGGCGAAATCACGAAAATGGGCGGCATCCGGGAGGATCGGAAGGATTCTGTTGTAGAGATAGTTGAGAATCACCACATCTCCTTTTGCGGGTGCGATTTTGTACTCGGGCAGCGCGCTTTGCCTGAGACGGTCGAACTTGCGGAAGGTGAGTGTGAGTTTGCCCTCTTTTTTACCGGTGACGATAGCTGTCGCGATGATCGTCCTGTGTCTTTTGTCGAAGGCGTGCAGAACGATGCCGCTGCTACCGACAGGAATATCCCTGTCCGGGACCGTTGCACTCTGCCCGGAGAGATCCTGCAGCACGCTCTCGTAGGGGGCGGGATTAAAGCCGGCATGGAGTGCCGTGAGTGCAAGCCATGTCGACCAGAAGAGTTTTTTCATCATACAATAACCTTGTGATCAGATTTTCAAAGATTATACAAAAGTTAGGTTAATATGGAGATTATCCGTAGCGCACTGCGGGTAGTTTACGCAGATGCCCGCAACTGTGCGAAAAGTAGCACACTTTTTAGGCTAATCTATTGTATAATCACAGCTTTACAGAAAAACGGGGGAGAAGCGTAGACGTGTCAATGAAATGGATCTTTTTGCTGTTGCTGATGTTACTGAGCCGGGGTGTCGCCTATGAGCTCTACAACAATATCATCGAAGACAATGTCTGGAAGAGAGGGGAAACACTGCTGGGGTTTCTGGAAGAGAATCGTCTCCCTCTCTCCCTCTATTACAACCTCGACGGTGACGACGAGAAAGTGATGTCCGATATCCGAAGCAGTACGGTTTACCAGATTCTGCGGGACAAGAAAGGAGAGGTGCGTCAGGCGCTGATCCCGCTCAACGAAGAGTTGCAGATACACATATACCGCGAAGGGGAGGGCAACTACACGCTCTCGATCGACCCGATACGCTATCAGACCAAAAAGGTGCAGCTGGCGCTGACGATCTCGAAAATTTTTTCGACCGATATCGTCGATCAGACCGGCAACTTCCCCCTCGCGGTGGCTCTGGAGCGGCTCTTTCGGGGAGATGTCGATTTTTCGAAGCTCAAAAAGGGGGACAAAGTCGTCACCTTCTATACGCAAAAGGTGCGTATGGGCAAATTTTACGGTACGCAGAAGATCGATTTTGCGATGCTGGAGACACGCGGCAAAACCTACTACCGGGCACTGGCCGGTGACGGAAAATATTACGACGACAAAGGGCGGTCGCTCGCACGCTCCTCTTTCATCGTTCCCTGTAAATACCGTCGCATCTCTTCGCCGTTTACCCTCAAGCGGTGGCACCCGATCCTGCACAGATACCGGGCGCACCACGGTATAGACTATGCGGGAAAAATCGGCACGCCGATACACGCCGCCTATGACGGGAAGGTGATCTTTATGGGGCGCAAGGGAGGCTACGGCAATACGATCGTTATCCGCCACAAAGGGGGATACAAGACGCTCTATGCCCATCTGAGCCGTTTCAACAACAGGGTACGCGGTAAAACTGTCAAAAAGGGTGCGATCATCGGCTATCTGGGTAACAGCGGCATGAGTACAGGACCGCATCTGCATTTTGGACTCAGTTTCCACGACCGCTGGATCAATCCGGCGCAGAAGATCGTTCTGAGTTCGCAACTGACCGGTAAAAAACGTACAACCTATCTGCGGAGTGTGGCGCTCTACAAAGAGCGCGCCCGAAAGCTGGCGAAAACCAAAGCGAATTTGAAACATCCGGGAGGTTAAGATGAGCAAATCAGAGAAGATTGAACGTTACAAAGGGTTGCTGGAGGCCTATCTGGAAGATCCGGAATACTCCGATATTCCGACCTCCGAACTCTCCAGAGCCCTTAAGAAACTTGCCAAATATGACGAGGAGGCGTTTCACGACTATCTTCAGAAGATACCCCACGAGTATCTGGGCGAGATTGCTCTGGAGTTGCCGGAGAAGTATCTGCGCGATGTCGTGGAGGATCTGGACAGTGAAGAGCTGGCAGAGGTGATCGAAGAGCTCGACAGTGACGACGCGACCGATCTCATGCAGGATATCGAAGAGATCGACAGGGAGAAAGCGGATGAGATTCTCTCCACGATGGACAAGGAGGATCGCGAGGAGATCCGCATGCTCAAGCGCTACGAAGAGAATCAGGTGGGCGCACACATGCAAACCGAGCTCTTCAGCGCAAATATCGATGAGAAAGTGGCAGATTCGATCGCCCGCCTCAAAAAGCTCAAATCCGCAGGTGAGCTGGAAAATGTCCATCAGGTCTATATTGTCGGGACATTCGGGAAACTGATGTTCTCGATACCGCTGGAGGATCTCCTTACGTTCGACTTTGACAAAACCTATAAAGAGATTCTCAGGGGGCGGGAAGAGGATTTTAAACCGATCTTCGTGCACGATACGGATGATATCAGAGAGGTGGCCAGGCTCTTCAGTGAACACGACCTCTCCGCCATTCCTGTCGTCAACGCCCATCATGAACTGATCGGTCGTCTCACTTCAGACGATATCTATGATATTCTGGAGGAGCAGGCGACTGAACAGATCTATAACCTCGCCGGTGTCGATGACGAGGCGGAAGAGGAGGAGAAGCTTTTCGAAGCGGGCAAGAAACGCGGAACGTGGCTGCTGGTCAATCTTCTGACAGCGATTCTGGCCTCTTTCGTGATTCAGATGTTCGATGCGACGATCCAATCCTATGTGGCGCTGGCGGTACTGATGCCGATCGTCGCTTCGATGGGCGGCAATGCCGGAACCCAGACACTGACGGTTACGGTACGGCAGCTCGCACTCGGTGATATCGAATTGGCCAATGCCAAAGAGATTATCAAAAAAGAGGTTTTGCTCTCCCTCGCCAACGGGCTCGCTTTCGCAATAGTGCTGGGCATCATCTCCTGGATCTGGTTCGGCGAAGTGAAGCTGGGATTCGTGATTGCGGCATCGATGGTGATCAATCTCCTGATGGCCGGTTTCTTCGGTGCGACGATACCGTTGATACTCAAACGTGTCGGTGTCGATCCTGCAGTCGGTTCGACGGTGATTTTGACAACAGTGACCGATGTGGTAGGCTTTTTCAGTTTTCTCGGACTCGCCTCACTCTTTTTGGTGAAATAGCATGATCAAAATAGAAAAGCTCGAAAAGTTTACGACGTGTGAAGAGACGAAGTTCATCAAACCCGCACGCCTCTGGTATATTCAGGACGGGGTGCGCAAGAGTTGGGAAGTGGTACAGACACATGACAGTGTAGCGATCCTGCTCTACGATGAAGAGGCAGATGCGTTTGTATTGGTCAAACAGTTTCGTCCGGCTGTCTATCTCAAAAACAGCGACGGCTATACCTGGGAACTCTGCGCCGGGCTTATCGACAAGGAAAAACCGATCGAGACGATCGCGGCGGAAGAGGTGTTCGAAGAGTGCGGCTATGCGGTCGAAGAGTCGGCACTGGAGCGTATCACCTCCTTCTTCACTGCGGTCGGTTTTGCAGGCGGGGAACAGACGCTCTTTTTCGCAACTGTGAACGATCGTATGCGTGTGGGTTCCGGGGGCGGGATCGATGATGAACAGATCGAAGTGGTCACTGTTCCGCTGGCGGAGGCGCGAAGCTTCATGCTCGATGAGACGAAGGCCAAGACACCGGGTCTCATGTTCGCCTTCATGTGGTTTTTTTCCAGATACGACAAGTGAATTTCAGACGCCCCTCTCCGACGCAGGAGATCTCTTTTGCCGGGATCAAAGTGACACTTAAAAGAGATGATCTGATCCATCCCGATTTTTCCGGTAACAAAGCGCGCAAACTCTGGCATTTTCTCTCTCATGATCAGCCCGGGATCAGTCGGCTCGTGTCGCAGGGCTCGGCACAGTCCAACGCCATGTACTCTCTCAGCGTGCTGGCGAAGATGCGCGGCTGGTCTTTTGACTACTATGTCGATCATGTCGCCTCTTTTCTGCGGGAAAATCCGCACGGTAACTATGCTGCAGCCCTTCAAAACGGTATGCGGGTCATCGAAGGAGGGCTCCCGGGCCGATTTGATGCAGAGACGCTCTTTATACCCGAGGGGGGTGCCTGCCAGGAGGCGGCGACAGGGATTCGCATGCTGGCTGAAGAGTTGCTGGCACACTTCGGTGAGACGGAAGTCGATATCTTTCTCCCCTCAGGTACAGGAACCACCGCTTTTTTTCTGCAGCAATACCTCCCTTAC
>JANTHT010000015.1 GCA_024762235.1 Sulfurospirillum sp. | reverse complement strand
TCATGCACCCTTCCATTTAATATTCATGAAACATTGTTTTTAGGGCACCTCTTCCAAGCCTACTATGATCAATCAGGGTTTTTAGAGGTGCCCTTTAGTATAATCGCGCAAAATTTAAATAAGCACCGATAAGCACAAAAAAACGCGCTTACGCACCTGTTGCAGAAGCGCCTGCAGGAATATATTTGATCAATTTAAGAAATTATACAGCGCAAAACATAAAAAACGATCTGCTCTCAGGCATGGTTGTCGCCGTAGCACTCGTTCCAGAAGCGATCGCCTTCAGTTTCATCGCCGGCGTCAGCCCTCTTGTAGGGCTTTACGCCGCCTTTATCATCGGGCTGGTTACATCGCTTCTGGGCGGTAAACCGGGGATGATCAGCGGTGCGACCGGTTCCGTGGCGGTCGTCTTTGTGGGACTCGGCGTCGCCGTAGCCCACATGTACCCCGATCTGCCCAAAGAGCAACTCTCGGTCGTGATCCTCCACTACATCTTTCTGACCACAATCTTTGCCGGGATTTTCCAGATACTTGTCGGCTCCTTCAGGCTCGGCAAATTCATTCGCCTTGTTCCCCAACCGGCACTTTTCGGTTTCGTCAACGGTCTGGCGATCGTCATCGCCACGGCGCAGCTGAAGTTTTTTAAGCCCACCGACTACGAGGATCTCGGCTCTTTTTGGGAAGTACTGAAAGCATCCTGGTATGAAAACTACTGGATGTACATCATCGTCGCCATCACCATGCTCATCATGTATTTTCTGCCCAAAGTGACCAAAGCGGTGCCTGCCGGTCTGGTCGCGATCGTCACGCTGACCGCCATCGTCTATTTCGCAGGCATCGAAACCAAAACCGTCTCCGATCTCGCCGATATCCACGGCTCTTTCCCCCACTTCGTCATGCCCGATATCTCCCTGCTCAACTGGGAAAGTCTCAAAATCATCCTCCCATACGCCGTTCTCGTCGGGCTTGTAGGTCTGATCGAGTCGCTGCTGACCCTCTCTGTCCTCGACGAGATGAGCGGTACCAGAGGCAGCGGCAACAAAGAGTGCGTGGCACAGGGGTGCGGTAACATCGCCAGCGGCTGTTTCGGCGGTATGGCAGGCTGTGCCATGATCGGCCAGAGTATCATCAACTTCAGTTCCGGAGGCCTCGGAAGGCTCTCCTCTTTCACTGCAGCGGTGCTGCTGATCCTCTTTGTCGTCAGCCTCAGCGGTCTGATCGGCATCATCCCTGTCGCGGTGCTGGTGGGCATTATGTTCATGGTGAGTATCGGGACCTTCGAGTTCAGCTCCCTGAGTCGGATCCGGTACATGCCCAAGGCAGACGCTTTTGTCCTCATCATGGTGACGATCATCACCGTCATGTTCGACCTTGCCATCGCCGTCGTGGCGGGGATCATCATCTCCGCGCTTGTTTTTGCATGGCAACATGCTAAAATATACGCCCGTACCCACACCGAAAAGGACGGGACAAAGGTCTATGAACTAGAGGGGCCTCTCTTTTTCGGTTCGGTAACGTCGTTCAACGAACAGTTCGATGTCCAAAACGATCCCGATCGCGTCGTCCTCAACTTTAAAAACGCACGTGTGCTGGATATATCCGGCGTTGAGGCGATCGATGCGATCACCAAAAAGTACAAAGAGGCAGGCAAGAAGCTGTTGCTCAGACACCTGAGCAGAGAGTGCAAAGTCCTGCTCAAAGAGGCAGGTCCCTACTGCACCTACGAAGAGGACGATCCGACTTACAAAGTCGCATACGATATCTAAACGATCTCTCCGTCTGACGGACTGCCCCAACGCAAAGCCGTTTGAGGCGTTGTGCATCAGAGAGGGATCGATACTAAAAAGAGGAGAAGAGATGACACCTATCGAAGATGTACGCAAAGAGATGAAAAAATATGAGCAAAGACGCAACGAATTTTACGCGCTTTTCGATTCACAGGTTCCCAAAAAGGAAAATGGCATGTTTGATTTCGACAATGCACCGAAACTCGACGCCAAAGAGGTCTACGACCTCTTTTTCAAACTCGACTATCAGGCGCGTAAACTGCGTGGTCTGCTGATAGAAGCCCGGGATATCAAAGTCGGATAGTTGGCGCGTATCACACTGAGCAGGAGTGCCTTTTTTCACAATCTCACACTCCTGAGCGAAAAACTTGGAGGCAAAGAGAAACTCGCTATCGTCCTCAAGGACAATGCCTATGGACATGGCCTGCTTCCGATGGCGGGGCTTGCGCACACTTTTGGCATCAAGCGTGCGGTAGTGCGCACCTTCGCCGAAGCAGAAGCGATCAAATCGCTCTTTGATGATATCCTCATACTCAATCCGCGACCGCCCTGTCTTTCGGATCCACGTTACACACTGACGATCAATGCCCTCTCACAGCTGCATGCGATTCCCTCCCGAACACGTGTCGACCTCAAAATCGATACAGGCATGCACAGAAACGGTATCCATCTCGAGGATCTCGAAGAGGCGATTGCGCAAATCATCAGTCAACGTCTCACACTTAGCGGCATCTTTACCCACTTTCGCGGTGCAGACGTGCTCAGCAGTGAACTCTTCTGGCAGATGCGCCAGTGGCAGGAGGTAAAAGAGAGGGCTCTCAGGCTGTGCCGGCATCACCAACTTCCGCGTCCTCTTTTTCACTCGGCAAACAGTGCCGCGACGCTGCGACTCAACGGTTACGATGACGACTATGCCAGATGCGGGATCGCCGCCTACGGCTATCATGAGATGCCCTCCGTTTTCGGTGACTACGATCTCAAACCCGTCATGCAGCTCTACGCAGAGAAGATCACCACACTCAGGCTCAAAAAAGGGGAACGCATAGGCTACGGAGGCCTCTACAGAGCGCAAGAGAATCTCACCGTCTCGACATACGACATAGGCTATGGTGACGGTTTTCCAAGATATGACGGAGAGGGCAAACTCTACCTAAACGGCATGCAGATACTCGGAAAGGTATCGATGGACAGTCTCTGTGTCAAAGGAGAGAGGGAAGAGATCCCGCTCATAGGCGATGCGAAAGAGATCGCGCGCAGTTTCGGTACGATCTCTTACGATATACTTGTTAAATTAAATCCGGGAATCGATCGGACTATAATTCATTAGGAAGCGGTGCATTGCGTTCGGTGTCACCCCGATACCCCATGATTCCGGGATTCAGATGGACGATGTTGTCATATCCCATCTTTCGCAGCACATACATCACCTGCCCCGTTCTGCTGCCGGTTCTGCAGTAGAGAACAACGGGTTTCTCTTTCAACTCCTCAAAAACTTCCATTTTATTGTTCATCATCGATGTAGGAAGCAACATGTCGGTACCATGGATACTTCTGTCGGTAAACTCAAACACTTCTCTGACATCCATCAAAACGAAGTCGATCTTTCCCTCTTCTCTCGCTTTCAGCAGCGCTTCCAACTCCGCTGAACTCATCTGCGGATTCTGCAACATCTTTTCCAGTTCTTCTTTGCTATATTCCATGTCTCCCTTTCCCCGGTTATATTTTCATAAGGAGAGCTCTAAAGAATCTATACAATCATAGTAACAATCATAGTATTTTTCAGAGGTCTCCATAGGTAGAATATTAGCATAAAAACTATACAATAACAACATGTACTATTATCGATTTGACGAATTTAAAGAAGATATAGAACGTTTTAGCAGACAACTCGGCGCATACAAACCCGATATCATTGTCGCTATAGCACGCGGCGGTGTTACCTTTGGGCACTTTTTGTCAGAAAAACTTAACCTTAGAGCCCTCTACACTTTGAATTCGATCCACTATGATGGTACAATTAAACGCGACGATATTCTGCTGTGCAATATCCCGGAAATCCCCCCGGACAGTAAAGTACTGGTGGTGGATGATATTGTCGACAGCGGCGATACGATGCAGGAAGTGATGACCACCCTGCGCCGGATCTATCCCGAAAGCGACTTCAAATCGGGTGCACTTTTTTACAAAAAAAGCGCCTCTTTCATACCCGATTTCAAAGTCCGGGAAGCCGATAGATGGATCCATTTTTTTTGGAACAAAGATGAATAAATAATCGAAAAAAGGATAAAAGTGACACAACGCATTTATCATGTCGATGCATTTGCAGAAGAGATTTTCAAGGGGAACCCCGCCGTGGTCTGTCCGCTCGAAAGTTGGCTGAGTGACGAAATGATGCAAAAAATCGCAGCGGAAAACAATCTGACCGAAACCGCCTTTTTTGTCAAAGAGGGGGATCACTACCGGATCAGATGGTTCTCTCCCAAAAAAGAGGTCGATCTCTGCGGCCATGCGACACTGGCAAGCGCCTTTGTGCTCTTTAACTATCTGGGTGAGACAGGCGACGAGATCACTTTCATTTACAACAAAGGCGAACTCGGCGTCAAAAAAGCAGAGAACGATGCACTGACACTGATTCTCCCCGCCAGAATGCCGACACCCGACAGTGAGTATCTCACCCTCTTCAACGCCACGATAGGCGAAGAACCGATCCAGGTGCTGCGCGGACTCGACTATATCCTCATCTATGAAAAAGAGGAGACGATCCGCAATATCAAACCGCGTTTCGATGCACTCAAAAGCATCGACCTGCGCGGTATCTGCATTACGGCACGGGGCGATGAAAAAGATTTCGTCTACCGCTTTTTCGCACCGAAGCTCGGTATCGATGAAGATTTTATCACCGGCTCGGCATGCAAGTCTCTCGCACCCTTCTGGTCGAAGGTACTCGACAAGAAGAGGCTCACTTCCGCACAACTCTCCCCCAGAGGCAGCGACATCGAGTGCACACTCATAGAAGAGGATACCAAAGTCGCCATCACCGGACATGCAGTACTCTACATGCAGGGTGAGATCTACCTACCTTGAGAGGTATTTCTCCTCATCCAGCACAACCTGATAGATCCGCACCAGCGACACGAAAAATGTCGTGATCGCCGGCCCGATAATCACACCCCAGAAACCGAAAGTTGTCAATCCCGCCAGAATCGAAAAGAAAATGATCAAAGGGTTGATCCTCGAAGTGTTTTCCGTCATGAGGTTGTTGATCTCACTGATGATCACCGGCTTGATGAAGGTATCGGCAATCACCGAAATGACGACGATAGAGTAGATCGCGATGACCCATGCTCCCGTCGTATCTCCCGTCGAGAACTGGTAGATGCTCAGAGGCACCCACATCAGCGCACCTCCGACTATGGGAATCAGCGATGCGAAACCGTAGAGTATGCCAAACAGCAAGGCGTCGTATCCATAGATCGCAGCGATAATCGCAAAAAGCGCACCTTCGAAGAGTGCCGTGACGAGCGTCGAATAGAAGACGATATTCATCACGCTGGATATCTCCTGATAAAAGGCACTATGTTCATCGAACGGCAAAATACCCTTTAAAAAACGCACAAGCTCCTTGCCATAGTAGTTGGCAAAAAAGTAAAAGACTACGATCATCACCATATCTTTGAGAAAACCGGCACTGTTTTTAATGACAACAGTCATATATTTGACTACCGTTTTTGTGATCTCCTGCGCATTGATGCTGTCCAAAAATGTCTGGATCTGGGGTTTCACCGCCCCCAGAAAGTCGGGTATATGAAAATGGTTTTTGACATTGACCATCTTATCTATAATCGAAGCGTCGAAATGCTGCATGATGACTGTTAGTGTATTGAGTGCATAGACAACCGGTGCGAAAAAGAGCAAACCCAGAATCAGTGTCAGCACAATTGCCTTGGAGAGCTTATATTTGAAGTAGCGGTCCAGAAGAAGATTGAGATTGCTTGTCGCCAGCGCCAACAGCGACGCGATGAAGATCGGCATCCAGAAAGGCCGGTAGAGGTACCAGACCCAGTAGAGGACAAAAAGGAAAAGACCGAGCAGAAAATATCTTCGGTTCACCGTTCACTCCTGATCGAAAAGGGTCGGCTTTTCACCGAGACCTGCAGGACTCAGCCTGAAGAGTTCATAGGTTTTGGGTGTGGCGATACGCCCGCGCGCCGTCTTTTCGATGAAACCGTTTGCGATCAGATAAGGCTCGATCACATCTTCGATCGTCCCCTCGTCTTCACTCAAGGTCGCCGCGATCGTACCCAGACCCATCGGGCGTCCCTTCGCCTGTATCAGAAGTTCCAGAAAGCGCATATCCATCTCATCGAAACCGCGTTCGTCGACGCCCAGCTCATCGAGAGCATATTTTGTACGCGCCAGCATGATCTCCTCTTCGTCCGCCACTTCGGCATAGTCGCGTATACGCTTGAGCAATCTCAGTGCGATCCTGGGTGTCCCCCGACTCCGTCTGGCTGTCTCGATGCAAGCATCTTTCTGCGCCCTGCACCCCAGTTTGACAGAGGCTTTGTGGACGATCTGCGCTAACTCTTCGGTGGTGTAGAACTGCAGTCTGAAGTGCATCCCGAACCGGTCTCGCAGCGGCGAAGAGATCATGCCCGCACGCGTCGTCGCACCGATCAGCGTAAAGCGGGGCAGATCGAGTTTGATCGTCTGTGCCGCCGGCCCGCTCCCGATGATGATATCGAGACGGTAATCCTCCATCGCAGGGTAGAGGATCTCCTCGATCGCCGGGGAGAGCCTGTGTATCTCGTCGATAAAGAGGATATCCCCCTCCTCCAGATTGGTCAGGATCGCCGCCAGGTCACCGCTCTTTTCGATCATCGGCGCCGCAGTTGTCTTGATATTGGCATGCATCTGGTTCGCGATGATGTTTGCCAGCGTCGTCTTACCCAGACCCGGAGGTCCGAAAAAGAGGACATGATCGAGCGCTTCGTTACGCTTCTGCGCCGCTTTGATAAAGACCTGCAGATTTTTCTTGATCTTCTCCTGTCCTATATACTCATCCCAGTTACCCGGACGCAGGCTCACTTCATAATCACTCTCGAGATTGAGTTTTTCGACTTCGACGATCCGTTCCATCAGTAGCTGTGCTCACTGTCGGGAAATTTGCCCGTTTTGACCTCGTCAACATAAGTCGCCAGGGCTTCACGTATCAGTGCCGCCCCCTGCAGATACTGTTTGACAAATTTCGGTTTAAAAGCTTCGAAAAAGCCGAACATGTCGCTCCAGACCAGCACCTGGCCGTCGGTATCGGGCCCTGCACCTATGCCGATGGTGGGAATCGAAACCGCCTCGGTCACCGCTTTGGCGGCATCGCTTTTGACACCTTCTACGACCAGCGCAAAGGCACCGGCCGCTTCGATCGCTTTCGCATCCTCCACCAGCTTTTCGATATTGCCGGCATCTTTGCCCTTCACTTTATAGCCGCCCTCGCTCCGCACAAACTGCGGCATGAGCCCTATGTGCCCCATCACCGCGACTGAGTTTTCTGTCAGCTTCCGGATGATGTGCGCCCGTTCACTGCCGCCTTCGATCTTGACCGCCTGCGCTTCCGTCTCGCGATAGACGCGTACGGCATTTTCAAGTGCTTTGGTTTCGTCCGTGTAGGAGCCGAAGGGCATATCAAAAACGACAAGCGCCAGTTTGGCACCCCTGCAAACCGCTTTGGTGTGATAAAGCATCATCTCCATATCTGCGGAGAGCGTGTCGGGTGCGGCATTGAAACTCATATTGAGGCTGTCTCCGACCAGCAGCATCTCGACACTGCCATCAAAAAGCGTAGCGAAGAGGGCGTCCGACGCCGTGATCATCGTGATGGGCTCGACGCCCTTCATCTTCGCAATCGTCGCAACAGTCACTTTTTTTTCGATTTTGGGCCTGTGAATACTCATGCGCTCCCCTCATTGTTGTTACTGCGATTTTACCCAAAATTGATTGTAAATACAATTTTATGCCATTTTGAAATATTTAGATACAAATGATTTCCCGCCAAACAACCGGTTAAATAAAATTTGCTATAATCCTTTTTTACACAAAGGAAGTTCTCTTGAAAAAATTAGTCGCCTATATCACCACCGGTTATCCGGATCTGGACTTCACCGAAGATGCTGCTATGGCACTCAAAGAGGCGGGTGTCGACACACTGGAGCTGGGGGTACCCTTCTCCGATCCTGTCGCCGACGGTCCTGTTATCGAAGAGGCAAATCTCAAAGCGCTGCAAAACGGTTTCAAAATACAACACCTTCTCGACCTCTCGCAAAAAATCGCATCCGATATCGACACGCTCTGGATGGGCTATTTCAATCCTTTTTACCATCGCGGTATCGAAAAGATCACAGACGAAGCCGCCGAACGCGGTATCAGCGGTTTTATCATTCCCGACCTCCCCTTCGAAGAGGCGCTGCCCTACAAGGAGACCTTTCGCGCCAAAAACCTCGCACTGATCGATTTCGTCGCCCCCACAGATTCTGCAGAGAGGATTGCAAAAGTGGTTGCAGATGCACAAAAGTTTATCTATCTCGTCGCCTATGCCGGGATCACCGGATCAGGACAAAGCGAAGACCTGGGCAGAGTCATCGCAAACATTCGTGAAGCGACGGATACCGACCTCTACATCGGTTTCGGTGTCAATGCGCAAACAGCCCGCAAAAAAGCAAAAGGTGTAGACGGTGTCATCGTCGGCAGCGCCTTTGTCTCCATCATGCTGGACAAGGAGCTCTCCTACACCGACAAGATCATCCGGATGCAAGATCTGGCCAGGACAATCAAAGAGGAGATCAACAGCTAAAAAACAGTTAAAATTTTTCCCGTTTTTACCGATTTGTCTATCACAGCATGAAAACATCCAGATGAAAACATCCAGATGAAAAAATCAAGAAACGGGATAGCGATGAAGCCGGACAAGATACTTACAAGCGGGATAGAGTTCAGTGAAGAAGAGTCACTGCAAAAATACCGTTTTACACTTGTCAATGCCATGTTCATCTCAGGATCAGCCGTTGCACTCATTGCAGCCCTCCTGCGCTTTGCGACGGGCAGCACCGCCATCGCGGCCATAGATGCCACGCTCGCACTGTTTTTCTTCTCTTCACTCTTATACCTGCGCACGAACAGAAATGCGATTGGACTGCTCACCACACTCTTACTGGTTGTCTCCTACCTTGCCTTTAGTGCACTGGTCGTCATGCTCGAAGAGAATACGACAAAACTGCTCTGGTATACCGTCTTCATCAGTGCCGCCTTCATGACACAGGGTGTACGCACAGGTTTGATCGCCTATAGCGCAGTCGTCATCACACTGACACTGCTCTATATCCTGCCGGAACTCTATCCCCAGACATTCACCCATCTCTATTTACAGCTCTCCCTGACTGAAATCGTCATGGCGCTGATCTTTTACAGTATCGTCACACTCTATGCACTCTTTGCCACCTTCGAACAACAGATCAGTTTCGACAATCTCCGGGAGGCGAACAGAGCCACACGTGCGGAGAAACAGAAGCTTTTTGCGCAGATGCGTACTTTTCCACTCACCGGTCTGCCCAACTCGCTTGCACTTAACGAGAAGATCGCTACCAGAGACCATGACCCTCTTGCACTCGTTACCTTAGTGATCGACGATTTTATCAATCTTGCGGATGAATTCGGCAGCGATATCGCACACAAAATCGTCACCCAAAGCGCTGATGTGCTAAAACGTTTTACGACAGAGCGGATTTCACTCTATCAGGTGGCCCCTTATCAATTCTCTTTCCTACTCGAAAAATCCAATGCGACAGATGCCTGCAGTTTTGCGGAAAGTATCAAAAACTATTTCGACAAAGTCGATCTCGCCATCGATGCAAATCTCGAAATTTCTGTCTCTTTCTCGATGGGAATCGCTACTGGAGCGCATGAAACCCTCATCACACATGCCAACACGGCGATGCATCAGACATTACAAAACGGTGTCAACAACTACAAGCTTTTTACCTTCGATCCCCGGAGAGAAAAAGAGCGTAAAAACAACATCTACTGGAACCGTAAAATCAAAGAGATCATCAATCATCACAGATTGCGTCTCTTTTACCAGCCCATCGTCGACAATCGAAGCGGAGAGATCAGCAAATATGAATGTCTGATTCGGGCACTCGACAAAGATCAGATCATCTCTCCGTATGCATTTCTGCAGGCTGCCAAAACACGGGGTATGCTCCCCACCATCACACGCTTCGTGATCGAAGAGAGCTTCAGCTGTTTCAGCAGACATACCGTCTCGTTTACAATCAACATCACCGAAGAAGATCTTCGCCTGAACTATCTTCCCGACTATCTCAGCCATATGAGCAAACGTTACGGCATCACACCCTCCCGCGTCTATCTGGAGATACTCGAGAGCCTCACAGCGGATCAGAGCGCTGAAACGATCGCGCAGTTCGACCTGCTTAAACAGATGGGATTTCAGCTCGCCATCGACGACTTCGGTGCCGAATCTTCCAATCTCAGCCGTCTGCTCACCTACGATGCGGATATCATCAAGATCGACGGGCAGTTCATCAAACATCTCGACACCGACCCAAACAGTGTCAAAATCGTTGAAACGATCGTCTCGCTCACCCACAAACTCGGTGCAAAAACCGTCGCTGAGTTTGTACACAGCAAAGAGATATACGCAATCGTCAAAGCACTGGGAGTTGATTATTCACAGGGGTACTACCTGGGTGAACCTCAGCCTGAAATCACTTCACTGCCACAATATGAAACGGTCTGAGGCTGACGCGATTTTGTATTTAAATTTTCGTCCAAACGGTCGATATACCTGTAGCAAAAAGCAATTTTTTAAAAAGGAAGTGAAAAGATGGAACAGAAAAAATACAGACTCGTGACCCGAAGCGACATGGACGGCCTGGTATGCGCAGTACTCCTCAAACATCTCGATATCATCGATGATATCCTCTTTGTCCACCCCAAAGATATGCAGGATGGCAAAGTGGAGATCACCGAGAGGGATATCACCACCAACCTTCCCTATGTGCAGGGTGCGCATCTCGTTTTTGACCATCACCTCAGTGAAACGATCCGCAACAATCTGCAGGACAACTACATCATCGACCCCGACGCTCCCTCGGCTGCAGAAGTGGTTTACCAGTACTATGGCGGAGAGGAACTCTTTCCCGAAAAATTTAAACCGATGATGGCCGCCGCCAACAAAGCCGATGCGGCACAGTTTTCCAAAGGCGACATCATCGATCCGCAGGGATGGGATCTGCTTAGTTTCCTGATGGACTCCAGGACCGGACTGGGACGCTTCCGCAATTTCCGCATCTCCAACTACCAGCTCATGATGGACCTCATCGACTACTGCAAAGACCACACCATCGACGAGATCATGAAACTCCCCGACGTTGTCGAGAGAGTCGAACTCTACAACCGTTACCGTGAAGAGTTCGTCACACAGCTGAAAAAGTGCTCCACCATCTACGACAACGTCGTATTGCTCGACCTGACACAGGAGGAGATCATCTACCCCGGTAACCGCTTCATGATCTATGCCCTCTATCCCAAATGCAACGTCTCCATCCACAAAATCTGGGGACTGAAGAAGCAAAACACCGTCTTTGCGGTCGGAAAATCGATCGTCAACAGAACATCCAAAGCCAACATCGGTGAGATCATGTTCAAATACAACGGCGGCGGGCACATGGCAGCGGGCACATGCCAGGTACCGCATGAACTGGCCGATCTCGTCCTCGAAGATATCATCGAAGAGCTCAGAGAGCCCGCACTCTGCGAAGCTTAAAGAAACCTTGACAAATAACGCTTTTTACGCTATAATCAGGGCGTATTAAGCGTATATGGGAGTGACCTGGCTTTCGACAGGAGCAGGTTGGTCCTGACTGCATGTAGTCTTTGAAAGACTTAAAACTATCTCGTTAAATATAAACGCAAACAATACAAACTACAGACCTGCGCTAGCAGTAGCGTAAGCGCCTAACGGCCGGTCAGTTATGTGCATCACTCCCGGCTACCTGGGGCGCACATAGCTTCATCATAATCAAAGTGTAGCTTGGAAGGCGGGTTTGCCCGGATCCGCTTTCGACATCTTCGGGCTTGGACAACGCTAGCCGGTGGGCGAAGGGTAGGCGTTGTCGACACGCTCACTTCGCCGCTAAGCATGTAGAGGTCAGGGCTGGAACCTGCTTGTGGACTGGGGTTCGATTCCCCACACTTCCACCAAATACTTTCATCCTTATAAAACTATACTTTCCCCCGTAATCTTTTCGCAAATGCATTCTGAAACAACCCTTTCGGATCCTCTTTGTCTACAAATGCCCAGAATTTGTCCCAGTGCGGATAGTTCTTCTGAAAATCCTCTTTCGTGATACGAAACTGCTTGCCCCAGTGCGGCCGACCACGGTGTTTGAGCAGAATATGGTCTATGTGAGAGAAATAGCGAAAATACTCCGGCTCCCTCCCGAACGGAAAATGGATCTTTGTCCCGATAAAGCAGACATCTTCCCCTTGTGTCGGACTCATCCAGTAGTCATCTTTTTTCACGAAACGCACTTCGATCGGCGTATCGACATAGATCTTCTTCTCTTCGATCATCGCGATGATTTCTCGAAAGACATCGAAAGTCTCTTCAATTTTAAAAGCGTACTCCACCACATCCTGCTTCAGGACATGCGGCAGGAAAAAGGCCCAGTGCGAAGCGTAGACACTGCGGCTCTCCTTTCCCTTTTCGGGCAGAAGTATGCGGCTCATGAAACGGTTGATCGCCGGCACCCGCTCTCTTTTGAAAGAGGCGAAAAAGAGCAGCGCTTCATGCAGAAAGTTGTTGACCAGCACACCGATGATACCGTAGGTGTAAATCTTGTTCCAGAGAGAACTCTCCTCTTTGTCACTCTTTTGCGCCAGCCACACCATGAAGTTTCGCGTGTGCGGTACCCAGATGAACTTGAAGTGCCGGTACGCCATAAACTCGCTGAAACGCGCTTCGATCTCTTCGAGTGACATCTGCTTTTCGATCACTTCCAGTTTGTAGGAGGGTTCGCACTGCAACGTCACCCGCACGATGATACCCAGCATCCCAAGCCCTACGGCATACGCTTTGAAATCTTCATCTTCCCTGCCGATCCTCCGCTTCTCTCCTGTCGGTGTCACCACCTCCATCGAAACAACATCACTGACGAAGATACCGAAGTCGATACCACTGCCGTGATACCCGGTCGAACATGCTCCTGCGATATTGTCGAAAACATTGGTCCCCAGATTCTTCAGAGAGAGATTGTGGGGTTTGAGTCTTCTGATCAGTGTCGGTATGTCGATCCCCGCCTGTACTGTCACAGTAGCATTTTCACGGTCAACCCGCTCTACGCTGCTGAACTTTTTCAGGGAAACGACGACCCCCTCTTCACCCGCACAGAAGATATCGTTGTAGGAGTGCGCCTTTCCGACCACCTTCAGGGGCGTATGGTTTTCGTTACAGAGCCTGACGAGATCGACGATCTCCGCTTCGCTTCGGGGATAGACGATATCTTTGGATCTGCAAAAAGTCGTTCTCGCCCAGTTTTTAATCCTCTTCATCTCTCTCTCCTTTGAGATATTCGTTCCAGTAGTCGCGTGCCGCTTTCTGCGAAACAAGCGTGTAATGTTTGGTATCGACTTTCTCTTTTTTCACTTCGAAAACCGCTGCAGTCAGTTTGCCGCCATAGACACACCCCGTATCGATATCCATGGCGTAGTGCGCTACTTTGGGTTCCGGGAAAGGATGGTGTCCGGCAACGATGAACCCTTCACGTCCGTCATAGACCTCTGCCCAGAATTTATAACGATTTTCGGTGTCGCTCCAGGGGATCGGTTCGAGATTTTTGTCGAGATAGCGCACCAGCGTCATCTCTTTTTTCTCCGTTTCATCAAGCGCATCGAGGGACATGCCGGGCAAGAGACCGCCATGAATGACCGTGAGATTGTGCACTCTTTTGTGGTAGGGCAGTGCCGCCAGATACGCCGCATCCTCCTCCTGCAGACTCAGCACCGTCGCCGTTTCGAAAGGTCTGAGTGTTGTCTGAAGATAAGATTCACCGCTTTTACGATACTTGCGGTATTGCCTGAGCGCCTTGGCTTCGTTGTTGCCCATGATGACTTCGATATGATGTTCCTGCACGTAACGTATCATATCATGGGCGAGGTAGGGGCCTTTGTTGAGGATATCGCCGACAGAGATCTCGAGATCTTCCTTTTGGATATCGAGTTTCTCACGCAGCGTTTTCAGTTCATCGAGACATCCATGGATATCTCCGTATACGATTACTCTTTTCATGCCCCGAAGTATACATAAAAAGAGTAAAGATCAGATTTATCGCACGATATTGGCTGCGGCATGCGTATCGGAATCTTTGAAAGAGCGATAGCGTGCCAGACATGCATTTTTCTCCTGCACAAGTGCGTCGTCGCTCAGATCACTGAAATGCAGCGGCAGCTTCTTCTTGTGTTCTATATAGGCGCTCAGACGCTCTTCTGTATTGAGCACCCGTGCTTTGAAAAGGGTCTTGTTGAGCATCTGCTGGTCGATATTCTCCTCATTGTCACGATAGAGGATATAGTCACGGCATGTATAGAGTGAAAGCAACTCTTTGTCGAGTTTCAGATGTTCGTCGACACTGCTCTCTTCGGGAAGTGTGATGATCTGCTGAATCTTCTGTGCTGCCTCCATGAAGAGTGCTTCCTGAAACGGATCGTCATGAAACTTCTCCTCCACATAGGCTTCGACATCGTCTCGTACGCCATTGGCGTTGAGGTCTTTACCGCTGAGGCTGTCCTCACGCTGTGTGTCGAGTTTGACCAGTGTCTCCAGATCTTCCAGCCACTGCATGCTTCTTTTGATCTCCGCATCCGGCATCTGCTGCGCAAAAAGCGCCGTTCCCATCCCAAGCATCACTGTAAGAAGTATACTTTTTTTCATCAACAAACCTTTGTAACGTTTGCTCCAGTATACATATTTTTTTTACCTTATGCCAGAAATAGGCGCTTTTTTGTAAGTTAATTATAACTTTTGTTACTTTTTTATGCAGTGATGGCCTCTTTTGAGGAAAAAAGTCAATTTTTGTTAAAGTTATCGGAGTGCTATTTTTTTACGTCTGCCAAGACGGAAAATGGAAGACGGCGCCCCTTCGAAAAACCCCGCTCCATCCTCAACGATCACATCCGCCTTCTGCAGCGCATACGAAAGAGCGAAACGGGCACCATGTGCATTGGCGGAAGTGGAGTACATAAAAGTAAATTTTTTGAGAAAACGGTGATGTTTTCCTTCCCCAACCACACGCACTGCCTTCTTACACGGATAGAGATAGGTGGTTTTTCGGGCACGTCGTACCTCTTTTCTGAAACGTTTGGGTGTTCTGACATACCCTTTCTGCTTTGCAAAACTGCTCACACTCATTAAAAATGGCATATGGGGATCGCGTCCCTTGGCTTTTGACAGCGCTTGCGCATTCTGGGAGAGAAACCCCGCCGTCGTATCAGTTTGTACGAGGTAGACGAGGTTTGGATTCATGCCAGATAATCCTGGATCGCCCTGGGGCTGAGACCTTCACCCTTGGCACGCATGGCTGCGATCGCATCGGCAGTCACGAGTGCCGCTGCCACGGTCGTTACATAGGGTATCCCCAGACGCAACACACTCTGACGAATCGTTCTGGCGTCGTTTTTGGTCGCACTGCTGTCACTGGTGTTGACCACGAGTGCGATCTCTTCATTTTTGATCAGATCGGCGATATTGGGTCGTCCTTCCGAGATCTTGAGCACTTTGGTCGAGGGGATACCCACCTCTTCGAGTGCTTTATGGGTACCGCCCGTCGCGACAATGGAAAAGCCGATGTCGATAAACTTCTGTCCCAGCTCTTTGATGAACTTTTTGTCCGTATCTGTCAAGGAGATGAAGACTGTCCCCTCCTGCGGCAACCGATTGTCGCTGGCACACTGGCCCTTGGCGAAAGAGAGTGCGAACGTATCGCTGATACCCATAACCTCGCCGGTAGATTTCATCTCCGGTCCGAGGATCAGGTCGGCTCCCGCCAGTTTTTTAAAGGGGAAAACCGCCTCTTTGACACAGACATGCTCTTTGATGCGCGGTTTATAGACTTCGCCCTCTTTGATGACCACCTTAAAGGTGTCGTAAAAGTTGAGCGCTTCGACCAGATCTCCTTTGACCATGACACGTGTCGCGACCTTTGCCATCGGGATGCCCGTCGCTTTGCTCACAAACGGCACGGTACGGCTGGCACGCGGGTTCACTTCGATCATGTAGATCTCATTCTGATAAACCGCATACTGGATATTAAGCAAGCCTTTGACACCCAACCCCAGCGCGATCTCTTTCGTCTTGATCTCGATCTCCCGCTGCAACACCTCCGGGAGCGATATCGGGGGCAATGCACACGCACTGTCGCCACTGTGGATACCGGCCTCTTCAATATGCTGCATGATCGCACCGATATAGACATCTTTGCCGTCACAGATCGCATCGACATCGATCTCCGTCGCATGGTCAAGAAATTTATCCAGCAATACCGGTGAATCGTTACTGACACTCACCGCCTCATCCATATACTGCTTCAGTTCTTCATCGCTGTAGACGGTACGCATAGCACGCCCTCCAAGAACATAGCTTGGGCGCACCAGTACCGGGTAGCCTATCTCGTTTGCGATCTTAAGCGCATCTTCTTTGTTTGTAGCAGTCGCATTGGCCGGCTGTTTGATACCTACCTTGCGTATAAACTCTGAAAACTTTTCCCGATCCTCCGCCAGATCGATCACTTCCGCACTCGTGCCGACGATCTTCGCACCGATACGCGTCAGGTCTCTGGAGAGCTTGAGCGGTGTCTGCCCACCGAAATGGACGATGACACCATCGGGATTTTCACGCGTGATCACGCTGCGCACCCCTTCGAATGTAATCGGTTCGAAGTAAAGGATATCACTGGTATCGTAGTCGGTCGAAACTGTCTCCGGGTTGCAGTTGTACATGATCGACTTGATCCCCATATCTTCGAGTGCAAACGACGCATGTACACAGCAGTAGTCAAACTCGATACCCTGCCCGATCCGGTTTGGACCGCCGCCGATCACCATCACCTTCCTCTCCTCCATCACCTGTTCTTCTTTCGCGATAGCGGAGATCGGTGTCGTGGAGTAGAGGTAGGGGGTCAACGCTTCGAACTCCGCGGCACAGGTATCAACTTCGTTGTACTCGAGTTCGACACCCAGCTTTTGCCGGCTTTCATAGACTTCATCCTCTTTCACGCCTGTCAGTTTGGCCAGCATGGCGTCACTGAAACCGTAGCTTTTGGCATACCGGAGCTTCCCGGCATCAGTGAAAATATCAGAATCAATCTCTTTCTCAAAAGCGACGATCTCCTCGATCTGGTACAAAAACCACGGATCGACCCTGCAGTACTCATGCACTTCTTCGACTGTCATTCCGCGCCGGAATGCTTCCGCGATATAGAGAATACGGTTTTCATTGGGTCGTCTGAGCTCCTTTATCAGAAACTCTATCCCGACATCCATCCTTTCAAAACCGCTCAGCCCTGTCTCAAGAGAACAGAGTGCCTTCTGTACCGACTCTTTGAAAGTCCGTCCGATACTCATCGCTTCACCGACACTCTTCATCGAAGTCGTCAGTGTCGCATCGGCACCCGGAAATTTCTCGAACGTGAAACGGGGCACTTTGGTGACGATGTAGTCGATCACCGGTTCGAAACTCGCGGCCGTACCGGTGATGTCGTTGGTGATCTCGTCGAGCGTATATCCCACTGCAAGCAGTGTTGCCACTTTGGCGATCGGATATCCCGTCGCTTTGGACGCCAGCGCGGAAGAGCGGCTGACACGCGGATTCATCTCGATCACCGTCATGCGCCCGTTGGCCGGATTGACCGCAAACTGCACGTTACTGCCGCCCGTATCGACGCCGATCTCGCGCAAAATAGCAAACGACGCATTACGCATGTGCTGGTACTCTTTGTCCGTCAGAGTGAGTGCCGGCGCCACGGTGATACTGTCTCCGGTATGGACACCCATAGGATCGAAGTTTTCGATCGAACAGACGATGATGCAGTTGTCTTCACGGTCCCTGATCACCTCCATCTCATACTCTTTCCATCCCAGCAGAGACTCTTCGATCAAAATCTCGCTGATCGGGCTCGCTTCCAGACCGATCTGTGCAAGCTGTTTGTATTCGTCGATGTTGTAGGCGACACCGCTGCCCCCGCCCGCCAGCGTATAGGAGGCACGTATGATCAGCGGGAAGCCGATCTCTTCGGCTGCCTGCATCGCTTCCTCCATATTGTAGGCATATTTACTTTTAGGCAGATCCATGCCGATCTTGATCATCGCCTCCTTGAACGCCTGCCTGTCTTCCCCTTTCTGGATCGCCTCGGGATGCGCCCCCAGAAACTCGACACCGTCAAGCATCCCCTTTTCGTACATCTTCATCGCGACGTTGAGTGCCGTCTGTCCGCCCATCGTGGGCAAAATGGCATCGATCTTCTCTTTTTTGATGATTTCGTAGATCACATCTTCCTGAATCGGTTCGATGTAGGTGCGGTCCGCAAACTCGGGATCAGTCATGATCGTAGCGGGATTGGAGTTGATCAAAACGACCTTGTAACCAAGCTCTTTGAGGGTTTTGGCAGCCTGTGTACCGGAGTAATCAAACTCGCAGGCCTGTCCGATAACGATCGGTCCCGAACCGATCAGCAAGATCTTCTCTATATCTTCTCTTTTTGGCATGAATGTCCCTCATATATGAATATCTGAAATGATGCGATTATAACAAAAGAGTACTTTAGCACATCGCTGTTTATCGCGTCGCGTTACGTTCCTCTATTTTCTCGCTTCCCGTATCGACGGCGTAGAAATAGTGAGGATCATGCAGTCTGGCATACGGCTCGACTGCTGCGGTTTTATAGAGGTTATAACTCTCGATCGCGACCACTTTCCCTACTTTGACACCTTCGTAAAATATATTGTCATTGCCGCTTGTCGTCACCTCGTCACCCCGCTTTATCTCTGCATAGGATGGTATATACTTGACGGAGAGAAACGTTTTGCCTCCGAACAATACACCCAGATCCCCCTGCGCACCTATCCTGACTGAACAGACCATCTTGTCGTTACTGAGGAGTCTTGCCACAGGGTGTCCCGCCTCTGCATCGACGATACCGGCAGCATATCCCCTGTACAGCAACCCATATATTTTAGAACTGTTGAAATCGGGAAAGTCGAGCCACAGTCTGCTGAAATCTCCAAGTTTGACATAGGAGAGTCCCTGCACCAGTATGAGTCTGGGATCATATTTTTTCAGCCTGCTCTCTTCAAGAAAATGGTTGAGCCTGGAAGCGAACGCTGTGGAGAGCTGCGCCTGGGGCGTACACTTCTCCAGCGCCGTTTTCAGCTCGGCAATCTTCGCTTTTTGGCTGAAAAAAGTCTCTGCCTGTCTGGTCATACGCTCTTTTACATGCAGAAAATAGTGTTTGATCTGAAGGGGCAGCGTGAGAGCCTGTTGGCGTAACACCGGCGTATAGTTCACTGAAATGTAGAGAATCGCCCCCAGTAAAACAGCAAGAAAAAACTTGTTTTTAATCATTCAGAGAGATGCTCTGTAAGAGCTCGATCTCCTCCAGCATGCGGCCTGTCCCCTTGGCGACTGCCAGAAGCGGCTCTTCCGAGACGAAGACAGGGAGTTTGACGATCTTGCTCAGGTAACTGTCGAGTCCGCGGATAAGCGATCCCCCGCCTGTCAGGACGATCCCGTTTTCGACGATATCACTCGCCAGATCCGGCGGCATCACTTCCAGAATCTCTTTGACAGCCGCAGCAATCTCCTTGAGAGGCTCGCCGATCGCGTCCCGCACCTCTTTGCTGGAGATCTCCAGGCTTTTCAAAAGTCCGGTCACCTGATCGCGCCCCTTGATCGTCATCTTCATCTCTTTTTCGGGGACGATCGCAGTGCCGATCTCGATCTTCACCTCTTCGGCGGTACGGTCACCGATGAGCAGATTGAACTTCTTTTTCACATAGTCTACGATCGCCTGATCGAACTTGTCGCCGCCGACACGGATCGATTTGCTGCGCACCAGTCCGCCCAGTGAGATGACACCGATCTCCGTCGTACCGCCGCCGATATCGACGACCATATTGCCTCTGGGGTCCTGGATCGGCAATCCGGCGCCGATCGCCGCCGCCTTGGGCTCTTCGACCAGGATCACGTCTCTGGCGCCGGCATTGATAGCCGATTCCTTGACCGCCTTGCGCTCGACCTGTGTCAAACCGTAAGGGATACAGATAATGATACGCGGACGGATAAAATTGTTTCTCGAATGAGATTTCTGGATAAAGTACTTGATCATCTTTTCAGTCACTTCGAAGTCGGCGATGACACCCTCTTTGAGCGGTCTGATCGCTTCGATGTTGCCGGGTGTCTTACCGAGCATCTTTTTCGCTTCGTGCCCAACCGCCAGAAGCTTTTTTTTACCGCCTTTGCCTGTCTGTACAGCCACAACCGAAGGCTCATTGATCACGATACCCCTTCCCTTGACCAGTACAACCGTATTTGCCGTTCCCAGATCGATGCTCAGGTCGTTGGAGAAGAGCCCCAGAATCTTACTCAATAACATCATGCACTCTTTTTATGTGGTTTCTTGTAGATCGGTCTGGCCTCTTTACTGATCACATCTTTGGTGATGATCACCTCGTAACCCGCAAGCTCCGGCAACTCATACATGATATCGACCATGATCTCTTCCATGATCGTACGCAATCCTCTTGCACCCGTCTTGCGCTTGAGTGCCAGCTCCGCGATCGCCAGCAGGGCTTCCTTTTCGAAGGTCAGCGTTACATCGTCTATCGCGAAAAGTTTTTTATATTGCCTGATAATCGCATTTTTGGGCTCAGTCAGGATTCGAACCATATCCTCTTTACGCAACTGTTTCAGTGTCGCTACGGCATGCAGACGTCCGATCAGCTCGGGAATCAGGCCATAGTGAACCAGATCGTCCGGTTCGACGAGAGAGATGATATCTTTGTTCTCCTCTTTGCCCCGCTTGTCCTGACCGAATCCCAGCACATTGCCGCCGAGCCTCTTTTTGATAATATCTTCCAGACCGTCGAATGCACCGCCGCAGATGAACATGATATTGGTCGTGTCGATCTGGGCAAACTCCTGGTTGGGGTGTTTTCGGCCCCCTTTGGGAGAGATGTTGACCTGCGAACCTTCGATGATCTTCAACAGTGCCTGCTGCACACCTTCACCCGAGACATCTCTGGTGATCGAGCGGTTCTCACCCAGTCGGGCGATCTTGTCGATCTCGTCGATAAAGACGATACCCCTTTCCGCTTTCTTGATGTCTCCATCCGCCACCTGCAACAGTCTGGTCAGGATATTTTCGACATCTTCACCGACGTACCCCGCTTCGGTCAGGCTCGTTGCATCGGCGATGGCGATCGGCACGTCCAGAAACTTCGCCAGTGTCTGTGCCATCAGGGTCTTGCCGCTGCCTGTCGGCCCGATGAAAAGGACATTCGATTTCTGTATCTCGGTATCGTCTCCCGCGACAGAGTGCTGTTTGAAGATACGTTTGTAGTGGTTGTATACGCTGACCGCAAAGACCTTTTTCGCCTCATCCTGCCCTATGACATATTCGTCGAGAACCTTTTTGAGCTCTTTTGGGGTGAAAAGCTCCATGTCCAGTTCCTGCACACTCTCCTCTTCACTGCTTTCGTCACCGAAAAAGATCTTGTAGGCCGAAACCACACAGTTTTCACAGATATAGACCCCCTCACCGGCGAGCAGCCTGTTCTCTACACTCTCCGTGGCGTGGCAAAAACTGCAACTTTTCTTTGACATTCTATTTCCTCTCATATGGTATTCCGCGTTTGGTATGCACGATAAATTCGCACAACTGTTTCACTTTGGCATTCTCTGTCTGCTTCAAAAGAGCCTCTGCACTCTCTTTGATCGTTCCCCTGCCTCTGAAAATCTTTTTAAAAGCACTGCTGAGTGCGTCGACATCCTCTCTCTCGAAACGGCGCCTGAGTCCGACGATGTTAAGGCTTCTGACCGTCGCGCGATTGCCTTCCGCCAGGCAGAAAGGGGGTATATCCTGCGTCACGGCGCTCGCACCGCCGATCATGGCATGGTCTCCGATATGGACAAACTGGTGTATCGGAGTGTGCCCCCCGATGACGACATGATTGCCAACGACGACATGCCCGGCCAGAGCGGCGTTGTTGGCGAGAATGTTGTTGTCGCCGATCACGCAGTCGTGCGCGACATGGGTATACGCCATGAAGAGATTGTTGTCGCCGATCACCGTCTCTCCGCGGTCATCTTCGGTACCGGGGTTGAAGAAAGTAAATTCCCTGATGGTGTTGTTTTTGCCGATGATCAGTTTGACGTCGCCGCCGCGAAACTTCAGATCCTGCGGAATCGAACCGATCGCGGCATTCTGAAATATCTTCGTATTTTCACCGATCTCGGTGTGGCCGTGTATCTGCGCGCCCTGTGCGATGACGACGCCGTCTGCGAGAACCGCTTTTGCGGAGACGAAAGTGTAGGGACCGACAACGGCTTTGGGAGAGATCTGCGCGCCCTCCTCGACAATCGCCGTCGGATGGATATTTTGCATTGTCTATTTGTCCATAATCATGGCTTTGAGTTCCGCTTCGGTAGTCAGTTTTCCGTCTACGTACGCTTCACCTTTCAGCATCCAGATATTGCCGCGATGTTTGATGACACTCAGTTTGTATTCGAGTCTGTCTCCCGGACGTACCGGGGCGCGAAACTTGCAGTTGTCGATACTCATGAAGTAGACCACTTTGTTTGCGATATCCGCCTGATCCTCTTCACTGAGGCTTTTGAAAGCGAGTACACCGCCAGCCTGCGCCATCCCCTCGACGATCATGACACCCGGGTAGATCGGATGCCCGGGGAAGTGCCCCTGAAAGACATTTTCACTGATCGAGACATTTTTATAGGCATCGATAGATTTTCCCTCTTCTATTCCGGTAACTCTGTCGATGAGCAAAAAGGGGTATCGGTGGGGGAGGATTTTCTGAATCTCAACTACATCCATCATGATTTGGAACTCCAAACTTTGTAAATTTTTCTATTCTAACCCAATGTTGCTAAATGCTCTCTGACATCCTCGTAAATATGGGCATCCAGGTGGAGTTGGTGTGGTGCGTTTTCGTCAATATCTTCAAGTACGATCACAGGTGTCAGCGACATAAAATTAAAAACTATTTTACTTCTCAGCGCCATCTCTTCATCGAAGGTCGGAGGTGCTTTGACAATATCCTGAATTTTCTGATAATTTTTTTCAAGCAATTGATTAAAATAATCCAGCGTGATCACGACGATATCTTCACGGTTGGTATAGTAAAGATCTTCAACTTTTTCCGTAATCCGAAATTTCGTAAACTTTCGTTTCAGTGTCGAGTAGGGCAAAATCCAGGAGGGGATCACTGCGCCGCTGCGCTTCACAAAAGCGCGTAAAAGGCGGTAGTTGAGAAACTTTTCACGCACGATTTTGTATCTGATCCCCGCCTCTTCGAGCCTGATCCGCCGCTCGTACAAAGCGATACGGTCTTCGATGGACTCAGGCTGAATCTGCCCGCTCAGCGGTGAAAAAAGTTCATCCGCCAGCCGCTGTTGTTCGTCACGCTGCATACGCAGGGCATACAAACAACCACAGTAATCCTGATGGTAGAGTTTCTCCTCTCTGGCCATCGCAAACTGCTCCTGCGTACCGCCCTTCTGCCGGAAGTCCACCGCGACAAACTCCACGCCATACTTGCGCTGCATGAGGCGCCCCGCTTCGCTAAGTTGTTCGATCGA
>JANTHT010000014.1 GCA_024762235.1 Sulfurospirillum sp. | reverse complement strand
ACTTCTCTCAAACGGCTTCACGGCGGGTACCCCAAAATTTCGGGGAAATTTTGACCCTACCGCTGCAGATGTTGTTCGAGCAGCAAATTATTCAGAGAATTCTATTATGAAAAATATATGCAAAAAACATTCTAAATTCTCATCAGGAACAAAACTTGTATATTTATAGCAAAAAGAGAGTGTGACCGTGATGCCCCAAAAGAGATATGCACTGGATTTTATAGGTTTTTCAAACGAAGATGGCGACGGATGTATGGCCATATTTGTCGATTTTCCCGATGTCAAAGGGGTGGGTGACACGTTTGCCGAGGCGGAAGAGGATGCCTATGAAGCGTTGGAGAGATATTTTAAAAACGGGGGAGAGAAGATGACGAAGTTTGAAAAAGGGGTGGAGGCTTACAATCGTAAAGCCTACCCGGAAGCGTATGCCCTGTTCAGCGAAGCGGCAGCCGGTGGCAACAGCGATGCAATGGTCAATGTCGCGTTGATGCTCATGAAAGGGATCGGTGCGACACGCGATATCGAGCAGGCGAAAGCGTGGTTTGAGAGGGCAGCCGACGCGGGCCATACCCATGCGATGATGAGCCTGGCGCATATCTGTGAAAAAGGTCTCGACGGGCGTGTGGATCCTGACAAAGCACACTTCTATTATCGTATGGCCGCCGATCACGGGGTGGCGGATGCGCAACTCAAAACAGGGATGCTCTTTCGTGAAAAGGGAGATATTCCGCATGCCATGCACTATCTGATCGAGGCGGCACACAACAACAATGCGCAGGCACAGGAGATCATCACCTATGTGAGCAATGCCGGTGTCGATGGAGAGCGCAACAGCGCGTTTCGCGGACAGAGTGAAGAAGAACAGAGAGAGCAGATCGAAGCGATGATCGAAAAAGAGATACGTCCCGTACTTGCGGCGGACAGCGGAGGGATCGAACTGGTCAACTATATCGCCGGTGAAACACCCAAAGTCTGGTTGCACTATCTCGGTGCGTGTTCGGGGTGTCATCTCGGTGCGACATCGACAGCGGATATGCTGTTGCAACATTTTGAGACGCTGATCGACAAAAATGTGATTTTATATCTTATGTAGGAGGAGCGGTCATGAACAAGCTGACGGTAAAGGTGAAGCGTATAGAGGATCACGGGATCGTGACGTACATCACACTCGATGCAGGGGGGATGGAGATCAAGACGATCAAATCGAACATGCCCGAGTGGCTCGAAGAGGGGGATCAGGTAAATATGGTTTTTCAGGAACTCTCCGTCTGTGTCGGAAAATCGTGTGAAGGGAAGCTTTCGATTCGCAATAAAATAGCAGCGCGCCTGAAGCGCCTCAGAACACGGGGCACACTGAGTGAACTCCTCTTCGAGAGTGCCATCGGTGAAATCTGCTCGCTGATGACACAGAGATCCTTTGACGAACTGGAGCTCGCAGTCGGTGACGAGGCGGTACTGCTGCTGCGTGAGATCGATATCGATCTGCAGCCCTGTATCGTACCCCGATATGATTTTCCGACCGAGCTTGACCAGGCGACGAGAACAAAAGTTGCAAACTGAAAAGTATAAATCACTTTAAGGAGTTTAAAATGGCAGTAATGATTACTGATGCGTGTATTAACTGTGGCGATTGCGCCAGCGAATGCCCAGTCGCCGCTATTCTGGATGAGGGCAATGAAAGAAATCCCTACAATGGTGAACAGTTCTACGTCAAACCGGAGAGCTGTGTAGAGTGTGTCGGACACGCCGACACACCCAGATGTGCCGAAGCCTGCCCCACCGAGGGTTGCATCGTATGGGATATGCCTTATACAGCCGACTTTACGGAGTATTATGAGACAAAGAACGAAGAGGGCGTCTACAAGATACGTGTACACAAGAAGAAAGGCCTGATGCTGCCGTCTGTCAAAGCGCAACCCTTCATGGAAGAGATCACGGCGGATCTGCGCGAGAGTCATGCACCTGTTGCGGACTCTTTTTAAGGGAAGGTGCATCGATGCATATTGCATTTGCGTCCAGTACGGGTGAGAGTGTCGACCAGCACTTCGGCTGGTCGAAAACATTTCACCTCTACCGTGTCGATGAAGAGAGTGCCGAACTGCTGAAGGTGATCGACTCATCAGAAGAACCTGAAGAGGAGAAAGCCAAGCTCGCATACAAAATCGACACGATCAAAGAGGCGGACATCATGTATTGTACACAGATCGGCCCTACCGCCTCCAAAATGGTCCAATCCTCCGGAATACATCCGGTGCGGGTCAAAGAGGGGGAGGGTATCGAGAGTGCGATCAGTGAACTGCAGGAGATGCTGAAGGGAAAACCTCCGATCTGGCTGCTGAGAATCGCACACAAATCAAAACAGAGGAGTCTATGATGGCAGTGATGATAACCGATAGCTGTATCAATTGCGATGCCTGCATCGACGAGTGTCCGGCAACGGCGATCGTCAGTGCGGACAATGCACCTGTTGCCGGTGCCGAACACACCTATGTCAAACCGGAAAAGTGCATCGAATGTGTCGATTCGGCGGTACCCAAGTGTGCGGATGCCTGTCCGACAGAAGGGTGCATCGTATGGGATATGCCCTATACCGAGAGCTATAACGACTACTATACACAGAGTGACAATTATGTGATTCGTGTACACAAGAAAAAAGGGTTGATGTCACCGCTTGTGGCGCCTCGACCCTACCGTGAAAATATTACAGCAGAAACAAGAGAGCAACATGTCAGTGTCGGTGAGACACTGAAACTATACAACTAAAGCAAAAGGAACTATTATGTCAGTCATTATAGGAGATACGTGTATCAATTGCGATGCGTGTCTGCAGGTATGCCCTGTCGACGCGATCGTTGACGATGCGACCAACCCGATAGGTGAGAGTCGTTATTATGTCCATCCGGAAAAGTGTGTCGAGTGTGTCGGAATATACGACGATCCGCAGTGCGCGGCGATCTGTCCGAGCCTCGGAACGATCACCTGGGATCTTCCCTATACCGTCGCCTATGAACCGCACTACCTCAACAGCGAGATCTACAACATTAGCAGCACAAAGGGGGGCAAGCTCAAAACACCTACACTCAGGGAGAAGAAGTATCGTAAAGATATCCCGTTTGAACTCAGAGGGATAGGCAAAGAGGTTCAGGAAGAACCCGAAAATGTGGATGCGGAGTAGCCAATGGGATACAATCATATCAAAGCGTTTCACCAGAGTGAAGAGCGTTATCAGGGTCTTGAATTGAACTACGGCGGCCATCCGGAAGATAGAAAAAAAATATTCTCCCTTTGTGAAGAGGCGGTCAGCGATACAGGACTGAAACCGTTGATCTATGAAAATCAGAACGAATCTGTCTATATCGAGTTTCATGACGAGTATCATCGTGAAGGGGCAGCCTTTTTTTCAATAATATTGGATGCACTGGATATCCACTCCTGTGAAACGGAGTAGCGCATCCTCACGATCAAGAGTGTTTCTCGGGCAGATTGCCCGCACGCTCGACCTTTTTGAACGATCATGTGCGATTACCGTCGCTTTGAAGATCACGGACGATTCATGCAAAATGGATGAAGCGTCCCGTGCTATATTTATGACTCTCTACGACCAGCTTCCTTCAAAAAAAAACAGAATCTTCGATGAAAGTGTCTTTGAGGTGATCGCCATAGGGCGGGAACATCCCTCCGCTTTCATATATGCGCGTATCAAGCATTTGAGAGAAAAAGGGATGGATGAGATCGGCAGACCGCGCATGAAAGCGTTCAAAGCCGATATAAGAGAAAAGCTCCGTCAGCTTCAAGTCTGAAAAGTCCCGATTTTTCCAATACAGCACCACCGAAGAGCAGTAAAAGAACCGAGAAAAAGAGTGCACCTGTCAGAGGTGCAGAGCAAAGCCCTGCCATACAAAACAGTTTTTCAGACTGCACCGAAAAGTTGTTTACCCTCATCACTTTGCAGCGCCTTGATCTCATCGTATGTTTTGTCGCCGATACGGAGCGTGCTCCTCTTGATTTCACTGTAGACTTCGTCGATCTTTTCCGCGGGGGAGAGTCTTTTGAGATCTCCTTTGGAGAGATCGGCATGGTCGAGCAGTTCATTCCAGACAGAGCTCTCATCGAGTGAGAACATGTTGAAAGTGAACCCTTCATAACTGATCTTGCCGTCACCGTCAAGGTCGGTGACGAAGAGCAGATAGAGACCTTCAGGTGAAAGTACCTCTTTGTAACGCTCGACGAAGGGCTCGAAAAAGTCGAGTGTCTCCAGTTCGCATGCGATAAAATCGATTTTGTCCGAGTTCGACGCCAGGATCATCTGCGTCGCCGTCGCTTTGGGAGGCAACTGTTTATCTGCAGAGAGCACTTTACCGGGTGTGATCACAAGTGAACCTCTGTATGCATAATCGCAATTGTCCGTTTTATCGCTGTATGAGGCCTGCCATTGCAGGTTGTTGTCATAGATAAATGATTTGATAGCTGACATAGTCTGTAATTCTCCTTAAATGTAAATAGTTGGGATTGGGGGTTGGAGGCGGTTATTCACCGCCGAAAACGCCGTATGGATCTTCATCGCTGACGGTGCTCATGTCGATCTTCATCGATGCGATGGTGAATGATTCTCTTTTGTGTGGCGGCAGTCGGAGTTTGAGGCGCTCTTTTGCCTCTGTTTCACTTCCCGCCTCCACGCGAAAGGTCTGCTTCTTCTTCTCCTCTGTCAGGATTTCGATCAGATAGGTCATCTGTTCCGTCTCTCGCTTAGCCGGCTTCGTTGGTATAGGCGTAAGTGGAAGAGATGGATCGCAGGCGTTCGGCAGCCTTGGTAAAGACATCGATCGTATAGTCTATCTCCTCTTCCGTCGTAAATCGGGAGAGTGAAAGACGCATGGCAGTATGGGCGAGCTCGGGATCTTCACCGATGGCTGTCATGACAGGATTGGCTTCCAGAGATTCAGACGCGCAGGCGCTGCCGGTAGAAGCGGCGATCCCTTTTTTGTTCAGATCCCAAAGCATCGCTTCCCCTTCGATACCCTTGAGTGAGATCAGGATGGTATTGGGTGTGCGCTGCTCCCTCGGCCCGACGATGATGGTGTCGGGGATTTTAGCCAGTGCATCTTCGAGTTTGTCCCGGAGTTTTCGCACCTCTGTGTTCATCTTCTCCAGATGTCCGACCGACTGCTTCATCGCAAGGCCCATACCGATGATCGAAGCGACATTGAGTGTGCCGGCGCGTTTGCCACCCATCTGCTCACCGCCATGCAAAAGGTTGGGCAGTGCTCTTCCCTTTTTGACATAGAGTCCTCCGACACCTTTGGGGCCATGGAATTTGTGTGCCGAAAAGGTCAGATAATCGACATCGACCTTACTCAGATCTACCGGTACCTTGCCGATCGCCTGAACCGCATCGGTGTGAAAGAGAATCCCCTTCTCTTTGGCAAAACGACTCACCTCTTCGACGGGAAAGATCATACCGGTCTCATTGTTGGCCCACATCATCGTGATCAGTACGGTGTTCTCTTTGACAGCAGCTTTGATATCTTCGGCTTTGATACCGCCGTTTTCGTCCACATCGACATAACTCACTTCTACCAGACCCTCTTCGCTCAGATAGTGCAGTGTATCGAGAATACAGGGGTGCTCGACAGCAGTGGTGACGATATGGTTCTTCTCCGGATTTTTCAGAATATGTTTGAAATAGATTCCCTTGAGTACCGTATTGTTGCTCTCTGTCGCACACGAAGTGACAATAATGTCATCCTCATCGGGCGCATGCAGCGCATCATACATGTGTCCCACTGCTTCGTTGAGGTGCGGGCGCACCTCCATGCCGTACTGGTGCAGCGAGTTTGGATTACCGTAATACTCGTTCAGAAAGGGCAGCATCTTCGCCCGTACCATCGGGTCTATTTTTGTGGTTGCGTTATTGTCAAGATATACTCTCATTTTATGACTCCTTCTCTTTTTTAAATGCATAGATCGGTTCCTGTGACGGATCCTCGATCACCGCTTTGGTGATGATACACTTCTCGAGTCCCTCTTTGGAGGGGCAGCTGTACTGCAGCGGAAGCATCGCCTCTTCGATGATACCTCTCAGACCTCTTGCGCCGACACCTTTATCGATCGCTTTCTGTGCGATCGCTTCAAGTGCACTATCTTCGAATTCCAGTGCGATGCCATCCATCTCGAAAAGTGCCTGGAACTGTTTGATCAGTGCGTTGTCCGGCTCTTTGAGGATGCGCACCATCTGATCTTTCGTCAACTCTCTGAGTTGTGCGATCACCGGGATACGACCGATAAACTCGGGAATGATACCGTAGTGTACCAGGGCTCTCTGGTCGATTTTGTGTGTTTTCATCTCGATCTTCTGTACCGATCCGAAGCCTACTTTGTTGCTCTTTTTGGTATGTTTGTCCGGAACCAGGCCGACAAATGCGCCACCGCAGACAAAGAGGACATGGGTGGTATCGAAGAGCACCGTTTCGGTTGTAGAATTTTTACGGCTCCCTTTGACTGGTACGTAAACTTCCGCCCCCTCCAGTATCTTCAGCAATCCCTGCTGTACACCCTCTCCGGAGACATCCCGTCCCATCGTGGCACTTTCGCTCTTGCGTGCGATCTTGTCGATCTCATCGATATAGACGATGCCCCGCTGCGCCAGCTCTATGTCGAAGTTGGCAGCGGCAAGCAGCCGTGAGAGGATGCTTTCGACATCTTCCCCCACGTAGCCCGCTTCGGTCAGCGCCGTGGCATCGGCGATGGCAAAGGGGACATTCATGGTCTTAGCAAGTGATTTTGCCAGCAGGGTTTTACCGCTTCCTGTAGGTCCGAGCAGCAGGATGTTGCTCTTTTCGAGTTCTACATTGTTGTAGACAGGATTTTCGATACGTTTGTAGTGGTTGTAGAGTGCCACGGAGAGCACCTTTTTCGCCTCATCCTGTCCGATGATATATTTGTTCAGAAATTCGACGATTTTTTCCGGCTTGGGAAGTTGTGCGTTGAGTGTACGTTGCTGTTCGTAGCGAACCTCTTTCTGGAGAATCGACGAACAGGTGGTCACACATTCGTTGCATATATTGGTATTCTCCGATGAGAACATCTTTTTGACTTCACTCTGTTTTCTGCCGCAGAAGGAGCAGGTTTTTTCATCGCTCATGATAGATCCTTTGGTGTTATTTTATCGAGTTCTTTGTCTGCAAGACCGAATTTTATCGCTTCGTCTGCGGTGAAGTAGTTGTCTCTGTCACTCTCTTTTTCGATAGTCTTGACACTCTTTCCCGTCGCATCGGAGATGATCTTGTAGAGCCTTTTTTTGAGGCTGATGATATGGTTTGCCTGTATTTCGATATCGCTTGCCTGCCCGGAGGCACCGCCCATCGGCTGATGGATCATCACTTCGGCATGAGGAAGGATGTAGCGGTGTCCCGGTTCGCCACAGGTAAAGAGTACCGCTGCCATAGAGGCTACGAGCCCCATACCGTAGGTATATACGGGTGCGCTGATATGCTGCATCGTATCGAGTATGGCGAGTCCCGCCATCACGGAACCTCCGGGGGAGCTGATATACATGTGGATCGGCTCTCCCGAATCTTCCGCCTCGAGATAGAGCAGTTGGGAGACGATGACTCCCATCATATGGTCATCTATCGGTTCTGTGACCATGATCACCCTGTCTCCCAGTAGTTTGGAGAAGAGATCGAAATAGCGCTCTCCTCTTGGTGTACGGTCTTTGACCGTCGGTATATATGGCATGTTGACTCCTTCTGTATGGTATATGCTTGCTACGTCCGTCTGATCAGGCGAAAGCTTCGGTAAAGGCTTCCAGCGACATCTCTATATGCTGCAGATTGTGCTTGTCGACAAACTTTTGCTCCCTTTTGGAGAGTGGCTCATCCTTGATAAAGTAGCCTCCCTCCAGATCGAGTGTCAATTCATTGGCGACCATTCTGTCGGTATCTCTGTCAAAATAGGTTCCCAGAAAGAGATACTTTCGCGTCTTTCTGTAGGTTTTGAGTACAGAGGGAACCGCAAAACCGCCCATCGCTTCGGTGAGCCAGTCGACATAGTCGGCATCGGAGATGACGAAGCTGGGTTCGGGAAGCGGTGAGCCCATCGGTTTGAAGAGTATCTTCTGTGCATCGTCCAGCGCCGACTCTTCCACCTGGAAATACTTTCTGTTTTCCAGATCCCATTCGAAGATCTCGTAGCGGTAGTCGTTGTCGAGTATGCGGGATTTACCGATGATCACCGTATGCGGTTCATACGACAGAAGTTCCTGCAGCTTGCCGTCCCGGTTGGTATCGATGATATAGCGGGGTTGCATGTCGAGTATCTTTTTGTGCAGCGGGGTCGGATCGAACGGTTTGGTGTAGATCCAGTTCATCATCTGCTGGATATAGTCGACACCGCGGCGCTGCTCCAGATGCATCGCCGCTCTGGGGTACTCATACATCAGCCGGGGGCTCATCGCCCTGCCGTTGTTCATCATCAGAATCATCGAGTCCGAATCGAAAGGGATCTGTTCACCCTCTTTGGTGGTCGTGTTCCTGAAGATACCCATACCGAAATAGGGGACGGTCGTCTGGTTTCTGATCTCTTTCTTGATCGTCTCGATCGTACTCTCTGTGTTGTTTGCAATCTCTGTTTCCATAATTAGTGGCATCCTTTTCCTGTGTAGCAAGTTTGTGCTGCTGTGATTTTTCGTCTCAGTCTCTCGAGGTTGAAGCGGTTGTTGATCTCCTGCAGATATTCGTCATAGAAGATGGCGCCGTCTTTGGATATGATCGTCAGGGATTTGGTGAAAGCACCCTCCAGCTCCGGACCTTTGAGTCTGATACCGTACCAGTCTCCAAAAGCCTCCTCTTTGTCGATCAGAAAGCGGATTGTCTCTTGTTTGGGTGCTTCATGCCCGTCGGCGGAGACGATCAGAAATGTTTCTATCTCTCTCCCCGTCTCTGCTGCAGAGACCTCCCCGACCAGTTGCGCGATCTCCTGAAGCTCTTCTGTCAGGCTCTCATCGATAAAGGGAACCGATATGATCAATTGGGTCTTACCGTTTTGTCCGCCTATTTCGACAGGCCGATCCTCTGTGTCGAAAAGCGTGACCCTCTCCGACGCATAGCCTATATCCAACGGCATATCTTCAAGTTGATGGGGTATCTGATTATAGTAGATCTGCAACGAATGCTCCTCTGTGTTGTGAGTCGAAATCATCATGCAACGATAACTTCAGCTAATAGTTTTGCAAATTGTGTTCCAGACAGTCTATCTTCTTTCAGGGCACTTGGGATATTGGAGGGGGTATCTGTCTCCATTTGGTGCAAAGTATGACAAAAATGTCGCAATGCGTCACCGCATTTCCAGGCAGATCCGCAAGAGGTAGAACGGGTATTGCATACACTCTCTATAGATGATTCATAGCTACATGTTGCGCGGTCATTCTGAAATACTATATTTTAATGTATAAGGAGAAACCCATGAGTTGTTGTTCAAGTAATCCTGCAGAAAATGCAATGCCGGAGGATATTCAGGAGAAGATCCATAACCATCCATGTTATTCAGAAGGGGCGCACCACCACTATGCGCGTATTCACGTTGCGGTCGCACCTGCCTGTAATATTCAGTGTAACTACTGTAACCGTAAATATGACTGCTCCAACGAGAGCCGTCCGGGTGTCACCAGTGAGCGACTGACTCCGGAAGAGTCAGCGAAAAAAGTGATGTTCGTCGGTGGTGAAGTCGAGCGTCTCAGTGTACTCGGTATCGCGGGTCCCGGAGATGCCCTGGCCAATCCCGAAAAGACATTCAAGACTTTCGAACTGGTCAGGGAAAAAGCCCCCGATCTCAAGCTCTGTCTCTCGACCAACGGTCTGGAGCTTCCGAAATTTGTCGATGAGATGGTCAAGTACGACATCGATCATATCACCGTGACGATCAACAGTGTCGATACGACAGGGGAGATCGGTTCGAAGATCTATCCGTGGATCTATTATAACAATAAACGCTATTACGGAAAAGAGGCGGCCAAAATCCTTCTGGAGCGTCAGCTCGAGGGGATGAAAAAGTGTGTCGAAAACGGCATACTGATCAAAGCCAACTCCGTACTGATTCCGGGAATCAACGACAAGCACCTTCCGGAAGTTGCAAAAAAACTGAAAGAGATCGGTGTCTTCCTTCACAATATCATGCCGATCATCTCAGAGCCTGAATATGGTACGAAGTTCGCCCTTGACGGTGTCCCGAGTGCCACGCCTCAGCAACAGATGGAGGTACAGGAAGCATGCGGTATGGATATGAAGCTGATGCAGCACTGTCGCCAGTGTCGTGCGGATGCGGTCGGACTGATCGGTGAAGACCGTGGTGCCGAGTTCACCAAAGATACTTTTTCGAGTATGAGTTTCGATGCGCTCGAGGATCACTACAATATCGAAGGGCGTAAAGAGGCACAGGCAAAAATCGAGGAGTTCAGATTTTTCCTCGACAAAGCCAACGAGCGTGTGAGAAAAGAGAAAGAGGAGCTCGCAAGTGACGGTCAGACCATCCTGGTTGCAGTTACGACTGCCGGAGAGGGGATGATCAATCAACACTTCGGTTCGGTGAAAGAGTTTCTCGTCTATGAAGCGGGCGACAGAGGTATCCGTTTCATCCACCACAGAAAAGTGGAGTATGAGTACTGTGCAGGACCGGACGGTACCAATCCGATCGACGGTATTATCGATGTGCTGAAAGATTGTAACCTGATTTTGACAGCCAAAATCGGCGACTGTCCGCAAAACGATCTTGCCGCCGCGGGTCTGATTGCAGATCAGAGTTATGCATATCAACCGATCGAGGCGTCGGTTCTCAAGGCGACACGCAAATATTTCAATCTTCCCGAGGAGATGGAGGCCAACTAAGGCCCGCATCTGTCGGCAACAACGTTTCCTTGCCGGAAGCGTTGTTGCCTCCTTGCAAAATTGTCTCTGCGACAGTTTTGTAAAGAGGCACCACTCCTGCACAGAAGGATATTCATGGCACTTATCAACGATACGACACTGCGCGACGGCGAACAGGCGCCTTATGTCGCATTTAATACAGAAGAGAAACTCTCCATTGCCCGCGGTCTGGTCGCCTGCGGTGCCGACGAACTGGAAATCGGTATTCCGGCGATGGGGAAAGAGGAGCAGGATGACATCAAAGCGTTGCTCTCTCTGGAGCTGGGCGTCAGGATGATGACATGGAACAGGGCGACGATGCGTGATCTCGAAGCTTCCCTCGCCTGCGGTATCGGCGCGGTGGATCTTTCGATACCGGTCTCGGATATCCTGATCGATGTCAAGTTCAGGGGTGACAGAGAGCGCATGCTGCACCAGCTCGAGCGTGTGGTGAGAAGTGCGAAAGCGGAGGGGCTTTTTGTCTGCATCGGCGCCGAGGACGCTTCCCGGGCTTCACTCGATTTTATAGCGGAAGTGATGCGTCTGGGCAGTGAGCTGGGCGCAGACCGTTTTCGTTACTGCGATACGGTCGGTATCATGACCCCTACCAGAACCTACGAAGTGATTACGCAGCTGAGCAGTCTGGCGCTGCTTCCCATAGAGATGCACACCCACAACGATTACGGTATGGCCAATGCCAACGCCCTCAGCGGTCTGGATGCGGGAGCCGTGAGTCTCAATACGACGGTCATCGGTCTGGGCGAGCGTGCGGGAAACGCTTCGTTCGAGCAGATCATGATGACACTGAAACATCTCTATGGCGAACCCAGAGCGACAGATGCCGCAGCACTGCGTGATCTCACAGAGAGTGTGAGTCTCGCAGCGGGTCTTCCCCTCGCGCCCAACGCGCCGATCGTGGGAGAACGTCTCTTCGCGCACGAGAGCGGCGTGCATGCAGACGGCATGATGAAAAACGGTGCCGCCTATGAGCCTTTCGATGCACAGGAGGTCGGGGCGAAACGCCGCTTTCCGATCGGAAAGCACTCCGGCACAGCGACGATACTCTACCATCTCAAAGCGCTGGGGATAGAGGCGAAGAAGGAGGGTTTGCAAAAGATGTTGCCGGATATCCGTAAGATGGTCACGGAGCGAAAAGAGGTACTCAACAGGGATGAGCTGCTGACACTCTACAGGAAGTCTCTATGTTTATAGGCTGGCTGAAGTTCGGGGATGTCGGTGATCTGGTTTCCATCGCAAATGAAGTTGGCTGGCTGGCCGACGGTTACCACGTCAAGCTGATGATGATGCACTCGCCGCATCTCTGTTACGGTGCCTACGATGAGGGAAAACTTGTCGGCGCGGTGATGGCGATCGAGTTTGAACAGAGTGCACAGATCAAATACTTCATGGTCAGACCTGAGTATCAGAAGCAGGGGGTCGGCGGACGTCTCTTTAAAACGATCATGGGTGCCCTTCAGATGGAGCGTCGAAAGATCTATCTCCATGCCAATCCGAAACTGGTACCCTTTTTCGAAGGCTTCGGTTTTGAGCGGCAGATGGAGATCGGCCGTTATCTTAATGTCGGTAAAGTTCCCCCTTTTCCTTTCAGCAATGCTCAGGCCAAAGAGCTCGACAGCGGCGATTTTGAAAAGGTGATCAAACATATCGACAGGGAGACTTTCGGTGAAAACCGAGTCGATTTTCTGATCGATGAGATGGAACGCCACAGCTCTCTCAAGTTCGCCCTGCCGAACAGTTTTCAGCACTCGAGTGTCATCAATGCCAGGCAGGTCTATCTGGGGCCGTGGCAAGTGCGTACAGGACACGAAGAGGAGGCGGAAAAGATGATGCGGGGCGTACTCTACTTCAGGGGATTGAAAAAAGTGGTTGCGGACATACCGATGGGTGTCAAAAGTGTCGTCGATCTCTATGAGCGCTACCATTTTCAAAAAAGAGACCGCTTCGTACATATGAGTTACGGAGGTAACGACGTCCGGTTTGAAAACATCTACGCCTTCTCACTGTAGCTTTTTTTTGAGAACACAATTTGCAATACAACTGATACATAACGACAATTGAGGAGATACTATGTTACTGCATCAGTTGGAAGCGGGAGAAATGGCTGTTGTCGATGCAATTCATACAGACGGCGTGCTCAGATCACGTTTGCGTTCGCTGGGGATTGTGGAAGAGGGGTCGCTCTGCATCAGGCGATTCGGTCCCTTCGGCGCGACCCTGCAAGTCATGACGGAGAGTTCGTTTGTCGCACTCAGAAAGAGCGAAGCGGCCTGTATCGAAGTCAATAAAATCGTATAAATTACCAAAGGAGTGAATGAGATGTCAGAAGAGGCAAAAGCAGAAGCAAAAGCGTTGAAAAAAGAGTTGGCTAAAAGAAAGCGTATGGCGGTAGAGGTCGCATCCCAGATACACGATATCGTAGAAGATACGCTCTGGACAGATTATGTCAAATTGCCGGAACTCTCGGAAAAACTTGTTGAGGCGGTGGCTGAAGCCAACAAGTTCAAAGCAGAGAACGGTTTGTAATTCTGCTGCTTTATAATATAATAAAACCCGTCACTGGCGAACGGGTTAGATGAAAGGTCTGCCTATGAGGACAAAAGAAGAGATACTGGAGATGGAGATCTGTGAATGTGGTGAAAAGAGTATCGCCCAGGCTATCGAGATCTTTGAAGAGACATCGCTCCCCTTCAAAAAGGCGAAAAAGCTGGTAACCGAATGCAATAAGAGCTGTTGCCGTGCCGCCCTGATGAAGCTTTTTGAGATGCAGCAGTACGGCAAATATGACTATGAAGAGATTGCAATGCTTGTAGAAAAACGTATAGAGCGTATGCGACGACTGGCAGAAGGAGACTGACATGCAGATAGAGACCTGGGAGCAACTCAAATCCTGGCTGACGGAGTTAGGTGCGCTAGAACCACAAACAGAAAGCCCTGAGATGGTTAAGCGACTCGATCTAAGCGATAAAGCGCTGGAGCAGTTGCCCGAAGCGATCGGTATGCTTGAGGGGCTGGTCGCACTCAATCTGAGCAACAACCTGCTTGCCGAACTGCCGGAGAGTATCAGTAAACTGACGTCACTGACCACGCTCAATATCAGACGCAACCGCTTTACGGAACTTCCCGCAAGTATCGGGACCCTGCCGCTGCGCTCGCTGAACGCAAACGGTAACCGGATCGACGATGCATCGGTGCTGAAGCAGTGCCGGGATCTGCGCGTGCTCGATCTGAGTGTCAACATGCTGGCATCGCTGCAGGGGGCAATCGACCCGGAAAACGAGCTCAGGGTGGTCAATCTCTCCTGTAACTATTTCGAGGAGATCGGTTATCTGTTCGAAGATCTCAGCGCTACCGAACGTCTCGATCTTTCGGGTAACATGATCCGAAATATCCCCGAAACAATCGGCAACATGGAAGGGCTTGTCGTACTCTCACTGGCCAATAACCATATCGAGAGCATCGATGACGCATTTTTCGATCTTCCGGTAGAAGAGGTCGATCTCTCCTCCAATGAGATTACCACTATTCATTTGCGCAATCTTGAAGATCTCGAAACGATCACACTCGATTTCAATCCGATTGAGGAGATCACTGTGGCGGAAGACTTCGCACCCTATCTGGAATCTTTCTCCTGTGACGGATGCGGTCTTGAGAGCTTTTTGCCGCTCAAGTCGACAGAACTCAAAAACCTCTGTTACTCATCAAACGAATTGAAAGAGATACCCGAATGGGTCTCGCAATACAGTCAGTTGCACGAGCTGGATCTCGATGGAAATCAGATTGTCGATCTGCCTGACAGCATGGCGAATCTGACAAATCTTAAAATCCTCTATATCGAGGACAACCCGTTGAATGAACATGCAAAGCGGGTCATCGACATCCTTCATCCGGAGATTTGCGATATCAAGATGAAGCGCGGTGTCACGGTGGAAAGAGCACAGGAGGGCGACCTCTCACAGATGGCGGAACTGTTGAGTGAACTTTTTGCGATCGAGCAGGATTTCGAGATAGATTTCGAGAAGCAGCTTGCCGGTATCACGAAACTGTTTCATCATGAAGGCAAAGAGTTGCTTGTCGCCAGGCACGAAGGCAAAGTGGTCGGCATGGTCACGATGCAGCGTCTCATCTCCAGTGCCGAAGGTGACTATATCGGACAGATCGAAGATCTCATTGTCCGGGAAGATTACCGCAAGATGGGTATCGGCAGCAGATTGCTCAACAAAATGCGCGCCATCGCCCAGGAGCTGAAATACAAGCGTATACAACTCGCTGCCGACGCTGCCAATGAAAACGCCCAGGAGTTTTATGTCAGAAGAGGTTTTTACCAGACACATCTGAAGGTATTTCACTACAAGGCGTAACGCGCATTGCCGCATCGCTACACAACCGATGTGCTGTTCCGAAGAGGGACGGCACACACTACGATTTCCAAATTTCCCATATATTGACAATTATCTGATTTTTGTTGCTACTATCGCCTTTCGGGTTGACTTCTGAACATATGTGCGTTATAATATCACTGTAGTTTTGAACATATGTTCCTTGAAAGGAGTACGTTTGTCACCCATAGGCAGAAAAAAGATCGATCGACTTATCGAGAAGGACCATTCCCATGTCTGTTTCAAACCCTGCGGAGTTCAGGGGAGACTGCTTGAAAAAGTGATGCTCGATGCCGACGAGATGGAGGCGCTGCGTCTCAGTGATTATGAGGGGCTGTATCAGGAGGCATGCGCTGAGCGTATGGGCATATCACGAACTACTTTTTCAAGGATTGTTGCCAGTGCGCGCAGAAAGGTGATAGATGCACTTTTGCACCGCAAGGCGCTGATGTATCGCAATCATACGGAGATGGATGCGTCGGCATGACTCTGATCAAAAAGATTTATGCTTTTTACCGTGACGGTTTTGCCGGCATGCGTCTGGGTAAAAAACTATGGGCTATCGTTATTGTCAAGCTTTTTCTCTTTTTTGTCGTCATCAAACTGATCTTCTTTCCAAACATCCTGAAAGAGCGTTTTGCCGATGACAAACAGAGAACGGAATATATCATCAACAATTTAATTTCAGGGGGAAAATAGGTATGCATGATGTTGCTTTGGTGGATTGGTCGAGAGCACAGTTTGCTTTGACTGCATTGTATCACTTTCTGTTTGTGCCATTGACACTGGGACTCTCTTTTATCGTTGCCATTATGGAGACGATCTATGTCAAAACAGGCAAGGAGGAGTGGAAAAAGATCACACAGTTCTGGATGACACTTTTTGCCGTCAACTTTGCACTCGGGCTTGCGACGGGGATTATTATGGAGTTCGAGTTCGGTACAAACTGGTCAAACTACTCATGGATCGTCGGAGATATCTTCGGTGCACCTTTGGCGGTAGAGGGGATCATGGCATTTTTTATGGAGTCCACCTTCTTTGCCGTGATGTTCTTTGGTTGGAATAAAGTGAGTAAAAAGATGCACCTGCTCTCCACGTGGCTGGTGGCGATCGGTTCAAATCTCTCGGCGCTCTGGATTCTTGTGGCAAACGGATGGATGCAACATCCGGTAGGGATGGTGTTCAATCCCGACAATGCGCGTTTTGAGATGGATAGCTTCTGGGACGTGCTTTTCAACCCCAATGCCTACTCAAAGTTTCTGCATACAGTGGGAAGCGGTTATGTGATCGCTTCGCTCTTTGTGGTTGGCATCAGTGCCTGGTATCTGCTCAAAGGCAAAGAGGTTGTCAACGCCAGAAAGAGTCTCGTCGTCGGCGCCACATTCGGTTTGATAACATCTATATTTCTGGTACTGAGCGGTGACGAGTCAGCGCACGAAGTGGCACTTCATCAGCCGACCAAACTGGCAGCGATGGAAGGGGTCTATGACGGGAAAAGCAGAGAAGGCATCATCGCTGTGGGTGTTTTGAATCCCGAAAAAGAGATCGGAGACGCAAACAAAGAGTTTCTCTTCAAGATAGAGATACCGCAAATGCTCTCATTTCTGGGATTTCACGATTTCAACGCGTTTGTTCCGGGTATCAACGATCTGGTGTATGGAAATGAAAAGATGAAAATTGAGAGCGCCGCGACTAAAATAGAGAAAGGGAAAAAAGCGATTGCTGCGCTGAAAGCCTATAAAGAGGCGAAAAAGCGTGGAGAGCAAGAGGCTGCTTCTTCTGCTCTGGAAACATTCAAGCGCTATGAGAAATATTTCGGATACGGGTATCTTGAAGATCCCAAAGAGATTATTCCGCCGGTCGCACTCAATTTTTACAGTTTTCACATGATGGTGGGACTCGGTACATGGTTTATGCTGCTCTTTTTCCTGGTACTCTATTATGCGATGATCGGTCAGATTGAGCGTAAAAAAATGCTGCTTCGCGCTGCTCTTTTTTCGATACCTCTGGGGTATCTGGCAGCGGAACTGGGGTGGATCGTGGCGGAGTCGGGCAGACAACCCTGGGCGATACAGGGGATGCTGCCGGTGGGTATGGCGAGTTCGCAGATCAGTGTAGCGGCAGTTCAGACGACGTTTTGGCTTTTCGCGGTGGTTTTTACGGTACTTCTCATCGCAGAGATCGGTATCATGACCAAACAGATCAAAATCGGAATGGAGGGGCACTAAATGTTTGAAAATCTGAGTCTGAATGCTTTACAGCACTACTGGTGGTTTATTATCGCACTGCTTGGCGGGTTGTTTGCCTTTATTATATTTGTTCAGGGCGGTCAGGTGCTTTTGAACAAATTGGGGCAGACGGAAGAGGAGAGGGATCTTCTGGTCAATGCTCTTGGCAGAAAATGGGAGCTTGGTTTTACGACACTGGTTCTCTTCGGCGGGGCACTCTATGCCGCTTTTCCACTCTTCTATGCAGTCAGTTTCGGCGGCGCCTATTTTGCGTGGATGGGTATTCTTTTCAGCTTCATCATCCTTGCCGTCTCCTATGAGTATCGTAAAAAACCGAACAACTTTTTAGGACAAAAAGTTTATGAGGCGTTCATGTTTATCAACGGTTCGGTCGGTATCATCCTGATAGGTGTGGCACTGGGCACACTTTACACAGGCGGTCACTTTATAAGAGATGAGATGAACTTTTCGCATTGGACAACCGCTACCTACGGACTCGAAGCGGTGTTGAATCCGTTTAATGTGGCACTGGGACTGACGCTCTTTTTCCTCGCGCGCGTCAATGCAAGCCTCTACTTTATCAAAATCGTCGGTGAAGAGCAGATTGTGCAAAGAGCAAGGAGGCAACTCAAAACTGACGCAGTTTTGTTTCTGCTCTTTTTTGTAACAGTTGCTGTCATGCTGCTAATGATGTCCGGAGTAGCGGAGCACGACGGAAAATTTAGCGTCGTAGCCTATAAATTTTTGAATAACTTTATCACAATGCCTCTGTTGCTCGTTTCGTTCCTTGCCGGTGTGCTCCTGGTGCTTTTCGGACTCTACAGCGCACTCTTCAAAGAGGGTACAAATGGCATCTGGTTCAGTGGAATCGGAACCGTGATCACTGTCACGACACTACTGCTGCTGATAGGGTTCAACGATACTGCAATCTATCCCTCTCTGAGTGATCTGCAGAGCTCTTTGAGTATTCACAACGCTTCGGGAAGCCACTATACACTGACTGCGATGAGTTATGTATCGCTGATGGTCCCTTTTGTACTCGGGTACATATGGCTGGTATGGAGATCTATGGACAGAGAAAAAATTACAATCGAAGAGATCGAAGCAGATTCTCATCACTATTAAGGAGATATGAAATGGAACAGGTTGATTATACATCCGCGCTTTTATGGTACGCACTGTGGCCGATTGTCATCTATGTCAGCTACAGGTTTGTCAGATTGAATATATGGCATCTTGAAGAGAATCTTGAAAAGAAGGAGCAATAAGATGAAGATAGCATTTCCTACCGATGAAAATATGGGATATCTGAGTCCCAGGGGCGCGCACTTTGGCAAAGCCCGGTACTATACGATTGTTACCCTCGAAGAGGGGAGGATTACCGATGTCAAGGGTGTACAAAATCCCGGACACGATGCCGGAGGTTGCGGCAATGCTGTAGCGAACATCGTCTCTTTGGGTGTAGATGCACTTGTGGTGGCAGGTATCGGAGGTTCTCCTGCCGAGGGCTTTGCCCGCGCGGGCTTACCGGTCTATGTAGACAGGGAGTCACCGACGGTAGGGGTATCTGTCGAGAAACTCGCACAGGGGCAATTAGCGCAGATAGGTGCCAAAGGAACTTGCTCGGCACATTGACCGATGAGAGCACCGGGGTCGGTGGATCTTCCGACCCTCTTCCACATCTTTTATCTATCACCTTACCAACCACTCAGAATAGACAATCATCTCCAAAACCGAAATTTTCTCTTCGTGTACACGCATGCGACAAAGCTGACATCAATATGCTTCAGGGATCGCGTCTGAAGTGCAAATGATGTGCTAACAAAAATGTCCTCTTTTTGTCGTATGTCGTCTTTTGACGCATATTTTTCTCTTTTTGTGCCAAAAAAACGGGAATATATCATGCATCACTTAGAGTGTAAATTACATAAGGAGATTACAAATGTCAGAACTTAGACAAATCGCGTTTTACGGTAAAGGTGGAATTGGTAAATCTACTACTTCTCAAAATACACTCGCTTCTATGGCGCACTATTTCGATCAAAACATCATGATTGTCGGTTGTGATCCAAAAGCGGATTCTACAAGACTTATTCTTCATGAAAAAGCACAAAATACTATCTTACAGTTAGCAGCTGAGATGGGTACGGTTGAAGATCTCGAGCTCGAAGATGCTTGTAAACCGGGTGCGGGTATGTTTGCACCAGATGCTCCAGGTGGTTGGATCAACTGTACTGAGTCAGGTGGACCAGAGCCAGGAGTCGGTTGTGCAGGTCGTGGTGTTATCACCGCTATCAACTTCCTCGAAGAAGAGGGTGCTTACGAAGAAGAGGGTCTGAACTTCGTATCTTATGACGTTCTCGGTGACGTTGTGTGCGGTGGTTTTGCTATGCCGATTCGTGAAGGTAAAGCACAGGAGATCTATATCGTTATGTCAGGTGAGATGATGGCGATGTACGCTGCCAACAATATCTCTAAAGGTATTTTGAAATATGCAAATACAGGTGGTGTCAGACTTGCAGGTCTTATCTGTAATGCACGTATGACAGACCGTGAGTATGATCTTGCATGGGCACTTGCAAGAGAACTCGGAACACAGATGATTCACTTCGTTCCAAGAAACAACATTGTACAACATGCTGAGCTTAGAAGAATGACAGTTGTCGAGTACAGCCCATCATCTGACCAGGCTTTAGAGTACAAAGAGCTTGCAAGAAAAATCATCGCGAATGATATGAAAATCATTCCTACACCGTTAGAGATGGATGATCTTGAAGATCTTCTTATGGAATTTGGTCTTGAAGAAGAGGCTGATGAAGAAAATGTTGGTAAAGCTGCAGAAGCATAATTTAAAACACGCAAAACGGCTTGCCAGTAAGGCTTACTGATTCTCCTCTTCTTGGAGGAGAACCTAAAAACACTTTCGATAATGAAAAGAAAAGAACAGACAAAGGAAAAAAGATGTTTATATTAGGATTTCACTTCCCTGCAGATATGGGAAACGACGTACCAGATGAAAAAGTAGTAGAGAAATTAGACGCAGCAGATGTTGATACCAGTGATGTTAACGAAATCAACTTGATAGTTGAAGCACATGGTCAAACGGAAAAACTTTCTTATGCAAATAAAGATACATTCTTGTTTAAAGCTTTAGCACACTATGCCAAAACAGCAGAGACAGACTATATGATATACACAAATCGTTACCAAATGTCAGAACTCTCCAAGAGATTGGACAGTGATGATGAAACTATGGCTCTCTGTAAAAAACTTGATTCTATGTCTCTTTTCCGTATTACAGCTGCATAGTTTCATAAATTTAGTAGTTAAAAAACATAGGAGAATATTATGGGTCCAGAATCATTAGAAGCTAAACAAAAAGCTGCTGTAGAAGAGGTATTAAAAGCCTATCCTGCAAAAGCAGCTAAAAACCGTGCCAAGCACCTTGGCGTCGGTACTCCTGAAGATGAGAGTGCAAAAACATGCGGTAATGTCCGCTCAAACAAAAAGACAGTTCCCGGTGTCATGAGTCAGCGTGGGTGTGCCTATGCCGGTTCCAAGGGTGTTGTCTGGGGTCCGGTCAAAGATATGATCCATATCTCACACGGTCCTATCGGATGCGGTCAATACTCCAGAGCAGGTCGTCGTAACTACTATATCGGTACGACAGGTGTCGATACATTCGTCACGATGAACTTCTCTACTGACTTCCAGGAAAAAGATATCGTATTTGGCGGTGATAAAAAACTCGCTAAAGCACTGCATGAAATCGATGAGCTCTTTCCTCTGAACAACGGTATTACCGTACAGTCGGAGTGTCCGATCGGTCTCATCGGTGACGATATCAACGCCACTTCCAAAGTCTATGCGAAAGAGTCAGGCAATACGATCGTACCGGTAAACTGTGAAGGTTTCCGCGGTGTATCTCAGTCTCTCGGTCACCATATCGCCAACGATACGATCCGTGACTATGTATTTGAAGGAACAAAACCGCTCCTTGGTGAGCCGATTGAGCCGGGCGAGTACGATGTCGCGATCATCGGTGACTACAACATCGGTGGTGATGCATGGTCAAGCCGTATCCTTCTCGAAGAGATGGGACTGCGTGTCACTGCACAATGGTCAGGCGATGCGACGATCAAAGAGATGGCGCAGACACCAAAAGTAAAATTGAATCTGCTGCACTGCTATAGATCAATGAACTACATCTCCAGACATATGGAGAAAGAGTATGGTATTCCCTGGGTAGAGTACAACTTCTTCGGTCCGACACAGACGATCAAATCGCTGAGAAAGATCGCTGCTTTCTTCGATGAGAAGATCCAGGAAAATGCCGAAAAAGTGATCGCAAAGTATCAGCCGATGATCGATGCGGTTGTCAATAAATACAAACCGAGACTCGAAGGGAAGCAGGTGATGCTCTTTGTCGGTGGTCTTCGCCCTCGTCACGTGATCGGTGCCTACGAGGATCTTGGTATGGAAGTGATCGGTACCGGATATGAGTTTGCACACGATGATGACTACAAACGTACCAAAGATGAGATTTTCAGATCCACTGTCATCTATGATGATGTCAATGAGTATGAACTCGAAGCGTTTGTCAAAAAGCTGCAACCGGATCTCGTAGCTTCCGGTATTAAAGAGAAATATGTGTTCCAGAAAATGGGTCTGCCGTACAGACAGATGCACTCCTGGGATTATAGTGGTCCGTATCATGGATATGACGGTTTTGCGATCTTTGCTCAGGATATGGATCTTGCAATCAATTCACCTGTATGGGGCCATTCAAAAGCACCATGGGATAAAGAAGGAGAAGCGTAATGCAAGAAGCCGAAAATATTGTAAACGGTAAGGATCTGTTTCAGAAACCGGAGTACCAGGAAGTACTGAAAAACAAGAAACAGTTCGAAGGTGCGATGGGCGCTATCGATACAGAAAAAGTCAAAGAGGTTGCCGAGTGGACAAAAACATGGGAATACAGAGAGAAAAACCTTGCCCGTGAAGCGATAACAGTCAACCCGGCCAAAGCGTGTCAACCACTGGGTGCGGTCATGGTCGCACTCGGTTTCGAGAACACGATGCCCTACGTTCACGGTAGCCACGGATGTGTTGCATACTTTAGATCGTACTTTACCAGACACTTCAAAGAGCCGACTCCCTGTGTCTCTGACTCTATGACTGAAGATGCCGCGGTATTTGGCGGTCTGGTCAATATGAAAGATGGTCTCAAAAACTGTGCGGCGCTCTATAAGCCCGATATGATCATGGTATCGACTACCTGTATGGCGGAAGTTATCGGTGATGACTTGTATGCATTTATTGATGCAGCCAAACAAGAAGATGGCGGTGAGTTTCTGCCTGCAGAGTATCCTGTGCCATATGCGCATACGCCATCGTTTGTCGGTAGCCATATCACCGGTTACGACAACATGATGCAAGGTACGCTGAATCAGCTGACAGAAGGTAATGTCGACAAACAGAACAAAAAAGAGCGTATCAACATCATCCCCGGATTCGAGACCTATATCGGCAGTATCCGGTCTGTTAAAAATATGGTAGAAGCGTTCGATTACGACTATATCATGCTTGGTGACCACTCCGACCAGTGGGATATGCCGGCAGGTAATTACGAGATGTTCGCAGGCGGTACAAAGATAGAAGATGTCAAAGATTGTGCCAACTCCAAAGCGACGATCACACTGCAAAAGTACAGTACTGTCAAAACGACAAAACTGATGAAGCGCTGGAAGCAGGAGAAAGTCGAGCTCAATCCGATCGGCCTCAAAGGTACGGATGAGTTTGTCATGAAACTTGCGGAACTGACAGGTAAAGAGGTGCCTGAGAAACTGAAAATCGAGCGTGGACGACTCGTCGATGCGATGCAGGATTCCTACCCCTACATGCACGGCAAGAAGTTTGCGATCTGGGGTGATCCCGATTTCCTTCTGGGAACCGTATCGTTCCTGATCGAGATGGGTGCAGAACCTACACATGTACTCTGCCACAACGCGCCAAGAGGCTGGGAAGATGAGATGAGAGCGCTGCTCGATACATCTCCTGCAAAAGATGACTTGCATGTCTGGGCCGGTAAAGACCTCTGGCATATGAGAAGTCTGCTCTTCACAGAGCCGGTAGATTTTATGATCGGTAACTCTTACGGTAAAGAGCTGATGAGAGACACCGGAGTGCCTTTGATCTATATCGGATTCCCGATCTTCGACAGACACCACCTGCATAGATACTCTATCGCCGGTTATGACGGAGCGTTGAATCTCCTGACATGGATCACCAACAAAGTGCTCGACGAACTTGATGAAGAGACCAAAGGTATCGCGACAACCGATTACTTCTTTGACCTTATCAGATAGTATCTGTTACGAACAGCCATTGTTCTCCCTGCCATCCCGGACGCCTTCCGGGATGGTTTTTATCTTACCCTCCTGACACTGCCTACACAAAATAAGAGACAAAAATGGATATTTTTTATCTCGATTAGAATAAAATATGCATCAATTATCAAAAAACCATTCCGGTTGAAAAAGAGCATGCATGCGTTATCTGATCATTCTGTTTACTCTGCTGACCTATCCGCTTGCGGCGGGAGAAGTGAAAGTCGCCGTCGCTGCCAATGT
>JANTHT010000013.1 GCA_024762235.1 Sulfurospirillum sp. | reverse complement strand
TTTTGGCATAACATCCACCGCGGTAATTTTTTGTGATATTACCATCACGATTGCGCGCGCTAAGACGTACCTGTAAAGATGATGCCATATCCTGCAGATCACTCGATGCAGCATAGTAGGTGAAATGTGTCGATCCCGGAGTCAACTGCCATCCATCGATGCCAATATGGTCCACAGGATATCTGACAGAAACATTCGCTGATGGAGAGATGAAGCGTTGTGCGTCGGGAGTATCGGCTGCATCGATTTTGGCAAATTCATGGCCGGCTATTTCGGAGATATTAAAATCCAGCTCCCCGGTTTCCGGATAGGTCAGCGATTTGTTCAGAAGCCCGTCGTGAAATTGCATGGTGCCAAAATCGAGCATAGCGGTGTCGCATGCCGGTATCTTCTCTGCGTAGGTGATCTTAAAGGAGTCCATATGGCTTTCATTGTATCCATTCGCTGGATTGCCGTCGGCATCGATCGCTTTTGCTGCAAAGTTAAAGGGTGCTCCCGCATCTGCTGTGGCAGGCAGGGAAAGGCTGAAACGGTCCGGACGTACGGCAAATGCATCCTCTGAACAGGAGGTTTTTGTCTCTCCCTGTGCGTCTTTCCATAGAAACTGTACTCTGGCATTTTGCATGGCATGATCGACTGTGAATGTCTGATTCATGTGATTTGATGAGGGCATTGTAAAGGGGATGAATCCGCTCTCATCGAGTGTTTCTGCAGATTGTGTGCAGGATGTGGCATCTGTGATTTTCACTTTGGTCTCTGAACTGTCTTCCGTACTCTCTGCATAATGCAGGCTGTCTTTTATCTTGGCCAGCTCCAGAGTGAATGGTTTCCCGACAATTTTGGTCGTGATTTTCCGTGGCCCGCTGACGCCGCCGCTGTTGGCATCAAATGCGTTAAAAGTGTTGTAATCATCGTCAATAATCGTCACTTTGGCTGTATCATCTGCAAAAGTGGCATTTTCAGAGGTGATTTGTACGAAAAAATCTTCATTGGATTCTGCAATGGTATCCCCCTTGATAGCCGCCAAATCCAATGCGACACTTTCACTGCCCCGGGGTATGATAACAGTACCGCTTTGTGCCACATAATCACTGCCTGCTTTGGCAGTTCCGTCTATGAGTGTATAATAGAGGGTTAAATCGCCATCGCTGACAGGCCTGTCAGATCCAATGCTAAAATGTACATTTTGCACACCGCTGTTACCTTCTGAGACCGAAGATGCATCTGTGATGGAAATCACCGGCCTTTCACAGGCATTCCCCAGTGATTCGTTGACCCCGCTCAGCCCGTAGATGATATTCTCTGTCGTGGCGACGGCTTCTCTGGGGATAGCGTAGTCAGTACCAAAGGCACCCTGGGAGATATCCAGTTTATAAATTTGTTTTCCGCTGCCCACAAAAATATTTCCGAAACCATCACTGGACAAACCATAAGAATCGGCTGGAATTTTCCCCAGGATTCTTTTGCCTGCGACACTGTTGTCACTACCCAGTGTGATTTCGACGAGATAACCGTTTTGGGTAGTAGTGTCCAGTATCGATGCGTACGCTTTGTTATTGGCAAAAAGCACATCACCGGCCGATCCGACGGTATGGGTGGGGAAAAAGTCTCTGGGATCAAACCATACGGATTTTTCTTCCATATGTGCGGTATCTCTCACTTGATAATATTTCCCTGTATAATATCCGACATAGAGATAACCATTTTCGTCAAAAGACAAGGCATTGGGCGCTTTGAAAACCCCCAATCCACCCAGATCGACTTTGCCACTGCCGGAATATTTAACGATAGCACCGTTTGATTTCAGGTTCGCCACGTAAACGTCGCCGTCCGGAGAGATAGCGATATCCCCCATGACATAATCATGCGTATATTTGACAGTGTCACTTTCGGTTTTCATATCGAATTGATGGATTTTATATCCGTTGTCTACATACCATACGATATCTTTTTTGGCAAAATCCGGACACTTTTTGACAACAGGTGCTATCTCTTCATCCATAAAATACCCTGCCACCCCGCCATAAGGATCAGCGGTATCGTTGAGATTATCTACCGGGAACGTTTCCGGTTTTGTCAAGTCATATGCACTGGTTACATCTTCTCCAAAGTACGAAAACCCGTAATATTTTTGCCCGGCACTGATTCCCAGATCCTGCAATGAGACAAAAGACATTCCCAAAGGTTCATGACTTTCACTTTGGCGCCATGGATTTCCCTGCGGGGCGTGTTTTTCATTGACCAAAAATTCCAAATATTGTTTGTCGATGAATGATCCGTCGGGGAGCTGAATGGTTGTAATACCATAGGCATGCGAAGCGCCTCTGCCGATTTTATCCACATCTACCAAAGGACCAAAAGCGTTTGGATTTCCATTGGCATCCAGGCTCAAAATAGCCGCTATCTGCAGAGGATTGTTGCCGGATTTCTCTGTGATGACATGTCCCGCTTTGTCCAGTGCTTCGGCATCGGAGGGTGCCGTGATTCCATTGTCTGTGATAAAATCAACACGTTCTATGTTTTTGGCAGTAGGACCGCTGTTTCGAAACAGATCCAGTGCACCGACATTGATCACCCGTCCGCCCATCACTTTAGCCATATCGCAATCCTGGGGATAAGTGGCTTCTAAGTCATACTGGCTTGTACCGGATTTTTGCGCGAAAAGACCGCATGGATTGCCAGATGCATTGGCATTGTCATGGCGTCTGATGACGACCCTGTTCGCCATAGTCGTATATTGGTATTTTTTTCCCATATAGTCAAATCCGTCGATGATCAGATTGTTTCCCTGCCCCCAGCGAAGCGTTTGTCCATTTGCAGTGTATGTGGTGGGAGTGGCAGCTTCTTTGTGTGCATAAATTTTTGTAACCTGTCCCTTTTCAATGGGTCTAAAATCAATCACCAAAGTATAATCCAGTGGCTGTATACCCGCCAGGCTAAAATCCTCTTTCCATATTTTCAGGTAAACTTCTTCATCCCCATCCACAGCAATGGTATCTTCTCTCTTGGCAAGATCACCATCTGCATCTCTGAAAAATTCCTGATTCCAGGCGCTCTGGCCCGCTTTCATCTTGATAGCCGCAGCGGTCGCTGTGACGGTGACCGTATAGGTTCCCTTTTCGGAAGCGTGGAAATGATATCCCTCGCTTGTCCAACCCCATTCCAAATGCGCGTCAATGCTTTTATGGGTATTGATCGTACCCAGATTGATGTCCGCCATAACCGGCATCAGGAAAAGCAGACATAGCAACATGAGCTGTTTCATGAGTTTATTTGGCATGCCAAATCCTTTGTATAGAATATCTCTAAATGTACTATCGGCATGTATGCAAGGAACTTTAACTAAAATGCATAAAGTTTACATATAAAGTGCTACTGGTAAACTTAAATGACAGATGTTACTTTTACCAGTCGATCTTCATACTCCCCTTTCTGCCTGAAACATTCAGATCTACGGTCAAGCCTCTCTCTCCCTTGCCTGCCCATTTTGAAACCACGTTGCTCATATCGATGTCGAAGTGGTGTCTGTTGTCGCTGGAACCGAACCCTTTGTAGATGAGCCACGGTTTTGGCAGGTAATAGATGCGGTCCATCAGCGGGAGTTTCGCTGGATCGACGTTGAAGGTGATCATGTCCATACCGTTGGAAACGGCATCCAGGTCAGGTGTTGCAGATATCGTACCCGGATTTTGGGTTGTCGTGACGGTGAAGGGGTACTTCGTACCGGTGACGTTGGCAAATCCGCTTTTTGCGTCATTATAGTCGCCAACCTGATACCATTTGACACTGTCGACACTCTCTGCACCGCCTGCGAGTGTGAAAACGTTTTTGCGGTCGCATTGATCGCAGTAGAGTTCATGAAATATTTTGGCGTCTAGTTTGTTGCCCACTGCCATGTAGTCGCTGGCATGCAGTCTGCCGTAGTAGAAATCGGTTGTCAGCGTGAGCGGATTTTGCACCCCGCCGCGATTGTCGGGGTTGACAGCGGTGATCTTTTTGATCGTAAAGCGCATCGGCTCTTTGGGTGTCGTGATACTTCTGCCGAAATTGATCAAAGTCGAACTGTTATTCTCTCCCTGATAGAAATGCATTTTGGAGATATCCCACACAAAGATCTGATCCGTCACACTGCCGTTGAAGGTGAGTGCGCCCTCCTGGCCGTGGGAACTGTTGCCGTCTTCCTGCCAGGAGAGTGCGTTGGGCTGTGTCGCGGTGGAATTGGTATCAAATGTAACACCGATGACGACATCCTTGGTATAACATCCTGCGGTATAGTTTTTGACGATATCTCCCAGCGCATTTCGTGCCTGCAGTGTCAGCGTGAGGTCGGCGGCCATATTTTGCATGTCAGCCGCTGCGGCGTAGTAGGTGAAGGTGGTCGAACCATGATGCAGTTGTATATTGCTCAATTGTATCCAGTCGACAATAAAGTTGACATCGTTCACCGCTGCAGCCGGTATGTAGCGTTGGGCATCGGGCGTGTCATCGGCATCGACATGGGCAAATTCACTGCCGGGGATTTCACTGAGATTGAAGTCGAGCATACCCACTTCGCTGTAAGTTGTCGAATGGGTCGCATTGCCGTCACTGAAGGCGATACCGCTCAGATCCATCGTGCCGGTAGCACAGCTTGTCTTTTTCTGTTCGGTGAAGTTGATATCGAAGGAGCCGCCGATCGTCTCGTGGTAACCCGTGGCGGGGTTTCCGCTGTAGTCAGTCGCTTGCAGTGTGATGGCAAAAGGCTTTCCAGCGATATTGTTCCGGGGGATCGTCATGCCGAAGGCTTTGGGTCGGATAGCGAAATCGTCACTCGAGGGGTTGCTGTAACTGTTTCCCAGATAGTCACCGGTAATACGCAGCTGTGCATCTTTGTAGGCTGCTGGTACATTGACATTGAGCGTTGCAATACCGTCACTGCCGGTTGTCGCGGCTCCGGTAAAGAGGTTGGCATAGAGGTTGCCCAGCGGATCGATCAGGTCGATGCGGGTGATATTCATATCGGCGACCGGCTGGCCCAGCGTCCCGTTGTACGCACCCAGTGTCAGCGGGAAGCGCTGGTTGACGATCTGTGTCGTGAGGTTGCCGTCGGTGAATGGTGAACCTGTCGTAACGGCATTGAGTGTGATATTGTAGTCGTCATTGAGTATAGTGCCTCTGGCGTAGTTGTCCACCATGATCACATCATCACGGCTGCTGATATAGACAAAGAAATCTTCATCGCTCTCCACTTTTGTATCGCCATTGATGGTCACCGGTACTATCACGCTCATTGCCCCGACCGGTAAAGTAACGTGACGTTTTTTAAATCCTGCATAGTCACTATCCGCTGTGGTCGCACTACCGTCACCTGTACTGTAATCGATCGTGATATCGCTCCCTGAAATCGCCCGATCTGCGGTAATCTCAAAAGACAACGCTTTCATACCGCTGTTACCTTCTACAGTTTGTGCATCTAGGATATGCAGTGTCGGTTTTCCGGTATCGCCGCAGTATCGGCTGACGGCAGGCTGATCATATGTAATGTGTGCCTGAGGATCGATATTCACAGATTTTCCCGTCATAGCACCGGTGATGACATTGCCCTGTTTGACAGTAAGTTGGGCATCACTGTAAAAGAGACCATGGAGCTCTCCCTGTGTACCGATATCGATATCGCCCTTGGAAAAGATGACAAATTCCTCACTTCTGTTGACGACACTGTTACCCGCCGAATGGTTGAGACTGGCGTAATTGGTATAGACGATAAGGTTCCCGCTTTTGATATTGATTGTACAATCTGTTCCGAGTGTAAATGAATCAGCATGAATCGTGACATTGCCGTCGATATTCAGTGTTGATTTACTTGCCAGGCTGAATTCATGCTGGGATTTGATCGTGAGATCACCGTTGATATTACATGTGGCGCCATTCACTCCGTCCAGGGAAGTGAATGCTTTGGAACTGTTGATATCGATCAGATCTCCTGATTTGCTAATCGCGCCGTCAGTACCGTTACCCAAATCTACAGTAAAGGAATATGTCCCTGCCAGCGTATCACTTTTTTGACAGATATCGCCGTCGCAAAGCGCATCGGTACCTGTGCTGAGCAGTTTGGTGATGAGTGTGTTGTCTGTGGTATTGTAGATACGCACTCCGGAGTCCAGATCGATCAAATCAGAAGTAGAACTGAGTGCAGCGGGAAATGTCGCGACACATTCTGCAGTGGTGGGAGGTGCCTGAAGCACGGTTTGGTTGGGACCAAATTCGGAAGTATTCCCACGGCCGTCCGTTGCTGTTGCGGTAATATAGTCTCCGATGGCAAGCAGAGACGTGGTGATGTTGCAGTCGATATTGCCGCTGGCATCACTGCTGCACGTTCCCAGATACCAGCGTCCCTCGCCGTTAGTATCTCCATCGTCATCGACTTTATAGATTTCTACAGTTGCATTGGCAAAGGTACTCTGATTTGCTGCAGAACCGACATGACCTTCTACATGCAGTGTGGTACCGCTTATGGTTGCTGTGGTAAAGATGGGATAATCCATGTCGTTATTGGCTTTGGCGCTATCCTTGGTTCCGTTATTTGGTGTAATCGTGTCATCACTGCCCAGATTGATACCCAGTCCACTGTTGTTATAGAAACTGTTGCCGGAAATCCTGTTGTTTTGGCTTGCATCTGCATAGACGGATACACCATGTGCGTGGTTGTTTGCGATGATATTGGCTTCACCGGGATTGGTTCCGCCGATGATCGTATCACTGGCACTTTTGAGTATATAGATACCATGAAAACCGTTGCCCAGATTCAGTGTAGCATTTCGATCCGTACCAATAAAGTTCCCCTGAAAAATATTGCCGTAATCGGTACTCGTAGAGGAGGAGACACCCACTTGAATCGATTTATTGTTACCGCTGATGACATTGTCCAAAAACCTGTTTTGCTGACCGGTAATATAGACTGCCAGATCATTGGCTATAGGTGTAGCGCCGTCACTGCCTACGCCGATCAGATTGTTTTGAAAAGTATCCCCTGTGGATGTTTCGATTACAAGTCCTATATCGTTGGCACAGATGACGTTTCCCTGTGACGGGTTTGGTCCGCCTATCATGTTATCATGAACACCGCTGTAAAAGGTACGAATCCCCCTGGAGTTTGGTATCTCTGTCATTCCTGTCACATCCGTACCGATATAACAGGAATTGATGGTATTATAAGCACCCCAGACTTGTATGGCAGTCGAACCAACACCGGAAGCGAAGCCGTTGACTGCCAGGCTTCTGACTACGTGGTTGTCTCCCAGAAGTTCAATCGCATCATAAGATAGTGAACCCGAACCCTGACCGTTTATCTCTATCACAGGATGGCCTGCCACTGCGTATTGGCTCTGAGTTGAACCGTCGAGCATGATCGGATCACTGATATCGTCATCGGCAAATTTTTTCAAAAACTGGATTCTGAAACTGCTTGTCGATGCGTTATAGTTTGGATCCGTTGTCGGGATCATGAAGATCGAAGCTTCTTTTATTACGCTGTGATCGACACCGTAGGTGTTGTCGATGCCCGCCTGATCCAGCCCGGTATTGGAGAGTTCATTGGCATTGAGGATGAATTGTCTCAGACTTCCCTGCCCCTCATCGTTGGTATTGACGATCGTCGAAAAGTTAAATCCAAAATCAACACCACTGACAGCACTGCCCGCTACTTTGATCTTTGAAATAGACTGTGCCTGTGCACCTGATAAGGTTCCACTGTTAAAAACAAGAGAAGTTGTATCTAAGGCAGATGAGCCATCATTAGCAGTGGCATCTCCAACGGAGGGATTACGACCACCCACTTCTGTATTTATCGGATTTACTGTCCCGTTGCTGGCATCCGTACGGTATGTTTGTACACCAAGGGGTATCTCACCCGTACTATTTGAAGCCCTTGAAGAAGTGACACTGCTGTTTACTACACGGATATAATAATCCCCATCTGCCACATCAAAACTATACGCTCCATAACTATCTGTTATAGTCGTACTGATATAGGTTCCATTGTTGTCATAGAGTTCAACCGTGACATTATCTCTTGCTTTACCAGCTGCGGTTGTCTTATTTCGTCCGGAACCTCCACCGTAGTTTATATCTTCAAAAATTGTTCCTGAGATGTTTAAGGCAGAGATAGCTGCATTTGGACATCTGGCAGCATCTCCCTGGGCAATATTAATTGTTGAAAAGTTATCGATGACTGTATCTATGGCAGTACCGTCACTACTCAGTACTACTTTATAAATATTGTGTTGATCTTTATTCGCATAATAATTTCCCGCATTATCAAAATAAGACATATAAGGCAATACGCTGCCAAGCCCCGTATCACCGACAAATTTTACTTGACCACTCAATCCGTCAGCCGCTATCTCTATACGATAAAGTTTTCCGTCGGATTCTGTACAATAGATATTTCCATTGACAGGATTAAAGGCAATATCATGGGTATTAACAGCCCTGTCCAATATCATCTGTTGCAAATTTTCAGGGGTAGGAGTATTGAGATCGACTCTATAGATTCTATCCTGACCATATTTTAACAGATGCAAAATTCCACTTTGCGATACATCTGCAGCAGAGTAAAACTGTTTGGTTAATCCCGGTACATCAAAAAGTGTAGCATTGTAGTTGGCATCAATTTTGGAAACCATATCCAGATCGATGTTGTATCCCCAGATAAAGTTATCTACGACATTATATCCTATGCTGGTTACACCATTTGAACCGATAACGGTATTGTGTGAAGTGGTATTGCCGTCAACCAGACTGATACTATCCATATATCCAACACCATCACTGGGAGTACCGGAGGTATTGTAATTGATGTAGGATTGACTTGAACAGGTAAAAGGCTTAGTGGCAAGATTGGTGTCAAATTTGAGTATCAGAAAGCCATCATGCGAGGTGAGATAGATTCTCGAATCCGCTACCCAGAGATCGTTGAATTTATATCCGTCGGTAAAACGGTTTTCGATGCTGATGCTGCCTGGGTTGTCGACATTGAGCATGTAGAGATAGCCGTCTGATATGGTGATAAAAGCGTAACGTGTGCCATTGATGCTCCTGACAAAGACACCTCCTGCTACCGGGGAGGTGGAACCGCCGTGTTTGTCGGGATTTGTCCAGATGGTCTGTGTGGTCAGGTCTGCACTCACAATCGCCAGATTGCCCGTTTCACTGCTGACATAGACAGTACCGTCACTGTAGACAAAGATCCTGCGTGCCTGTTTCGAAAAAAGCGTGGTGCTGTTCTGGAGTGTCAGTGTGCCGTTTTTGTCATCATTTAGCAGATAGAGCGTACCGCTTGCATCTGTGAGATAGAGATGGTCTCCGGGACCTTTGCTGACGCCGTCACCATAGAGTGCGTCTCCCCTGATATGGAGAAATTTCTGGCCTGTCATCGTTGTCGTCACGAGTGTGGGATTGTTGACATCGGAGATATCCACGATCGCGATGCCGTCCTTGTCACTCGTGATGTAGGCGTAACCGTTCTGGACATAGAGCGAATAGCCGGTGACCGTCGACAGCGCGCTGATATAGTTCCCCGAGAGGTCATAGACGAAGAGACCTTTCGACCCTACGGCAAAAAAGTGGTCGTTGTATTTCCAGAGATCATATATCTCCGTATCATAAGAGGTAGTGTCGCCATAGAGAGAGCCGTTTGCATCACTCTTCCAGAGCCCGTCATGGTGCTGGGCGACAAATATGGAGCCGTTGTCGAAAAAGATACCGCCGCGGCTGTCAGCTTCTGCGTCGATTCTGTTTTCAATCTCGAAGGTATAGGCAAAAAGAGAGGTGGAGCAAAAAAGAATCAGTATAATCAGCGATTTGAACAGACGCATACACCAGCCTTGAATAGTTTAATAAGGCAATATCGTCTGAAAGATAAAAAAGTTTAAAATGAAATCCGAAGCACCCTGACATTGTCCAAAAAATCTCCCACCGCTTCCGGATGTTCGTTCATGAAGAAGAGGGTGCCCAAAAGTATCAGTGCGAAGAGCAGGGCAAAGAAGATTTTCCAGCTGCTGTAGGGGCGTTCGCCTTTGATGGTGCCGGTTCTGGCGTTGATCGCGAAGCGGTACTCTCTCTTTTTGTACTGAAAGTGTGCTGTCCAGACGGGGAGCAGGATATATTTGAAGCTTTTGTTGTCGTGATATATCTGCATGTAGGAGATCTTCTGATGGTCGCCGCCGATGCGTGCGCGTACCGCTTCCCGCACGACAAAAGCCATATACTCTTTGGCGTAGTCAAATCCGTCGTCGAGGGCGACGGAGTAGGTTTCACTCTCGAAACCGCTGAGGTACTTGTCGTCGTAGGGGATGAGGTTTTCGAGATCCCAGGGCTGGAGGGAGTCGGCGAGTTTGCGCGGGAGGGTTTTGGTGGCGCCGATCAGGATGTCGTCGAAGTGGCGCTGCACTTCACCCTGTACCGGTGTCCACTCGATGCGCGGTTCCATCTCTTCGACGATCCGCTCCCTCCCGTCGATAAAAACGCGTCTGGAGACTCTCTCGTAGTAGGTATCGCCGCGGTATCCCTGAAAATGGGTGGTGGTGTCGGCGTCGAATGTCCAGTAGGGGAGGTAGATTCCCTCAAATCTGGCATCGGAACGGGTATATTTTTCCAGCCCTGAGGGGGCGAACCAGAGGGAGCCGACCCACTTTCTGAAGATCTCCTTTGCCTTTTTCTGATCGATCTTAAACGGCAGGAGCGATTCGGGAGCCAGCGGCATGAAGATGTCGAGATTGGTGACGATGGGGGCGTTGCAGTAGGGGCAGCGGGTACTGCGGGTGTGCGGCTCCAGGGTAAAAGTCGCGGCGCATACCGGGCACTTGATCTCTCTGGGTGCCTGAAGATCGTAGCGCGGGGACGTTTCTATCCTGGCGAGTGCTTTGTCGAGATCCTGTTCATAGATAGGGAGTCTGGGCGGGTAGAGGTAGTTGATCGCACCACAGTACTCACACTTGAGTGCGACGTCGTCGGCGGAAAAGACCAGCGATGCACCGCACGATTTACAGGGAAAGGTTTTCTGGGTGAAGGGGGTACCCTTCATCACTTTGGTAAAGCCTGCCATGTTTCTATGCTCTTAGAGCGGCGGCGGGGTGAGATAGTTGAATAGTGTTTCGACCTCCTCTATATCTTTTGCCTTTTCCCACTTCTCCATGCCGGTACTCCACATCAGCGTGGATGCGTCGATCTTGCGTGCTTTGACCATCTCTTCGATCTCGTCGATGTTGTAGGGTCCCTGCGGTTCACGCTCTCTGGCAAAATAGTACATCTTCTCAAAAGGTTCCGGTATGTAGGGTTTTTCGGGATGCGTTTTCTGTTTGTCGAAGCTTTTGGCGAGTTTGTCCGCCATCGCGAAACCGACACCCATGCCGACCATCTCCGACATGCCGCTTCCCTCTTTGGTGAGTGCTTCGGCGGTCTGGAAGTCGAGGTATTTGCGAAGATCTCCGATCATCCCCATCGACGTGCGTTTGTCGAGCGCCTCTTCGACCATCGGCGGTACTGAGATATTTTCGATCAGTACGCGGGAGAGTTCAAGTCCATATTCATGAAACTCTTTAGCGATCTTTTCACTCACATATTCGCCCAGCTGGTCGTAGTTGGCTGCCAGATCGAGCACCGGGATATTTGCCGAAGCGACGATGTCGGTGAAGCGTGAGACGATGATATTGCGCAGCTGATTGCTGATCTCGTCTACGGTGAAGTGTCCGTTGGTGCCGACGATCTCTTCGATAAATTTGCGCGGATCTTCGATACGGATCTCGTAGGTACCGAACGCCCTCAGCCGCACTGCACCGAACTCCTTGTCACGCAGGATGATCGGATTTTTGGTGCCCCATTTGAGGTCGGTGAAGCGGCGCAGGTTGCAGAAGTAGATCTCCGCCTTGAAAGGTGACTCGAAGCCGTGATCCCAGTGCTGCAGTGTCGTGAGGATCGGCAGGTTTTTGGTGGTCAGTTCATAGATGCCAGGTCCCAGCACGTCGGCTATCTCCCCTTCGTTGACAAAGACCGCCGCCTGTGCCTGTCTGACGGTCAGTTTCGCACCATATTTGATCTCGTTGTTGTAACGTTCGAACCGGTAGACGAGGGTGTCGTTGCTCTCATCGAGCCAGTCTATGACATCGATAAACTCTCCGAAAATCTTGTCCCAGAAACCCATCTCTGATCCTTCCTAGTTTCTTCTGATTTTGCCGGCGGCAAGCAGCGCGTCGTGCAGCTGGTTTTCCACTTCGACGAGTTCCTGTTCCGCCGCGGCTCTGGTCTCTTTTCCCTTCTGTGCGATCTCCAGAGACTCCTGAATCGTATCGATGAGGGTCTGGTTCGCTTTTTTGATCGACTCGATGTCGTAGACGCCGCGTTCGATCTGCTCTCTGGTTTCGCGGTTCGCCTCTTTGAGCGCTTCGGCGTTTTTCTCCAGCAGGTCGTTGGTCATATCGGTCGCGCCTTTGACCGCTTTGGCCGCTTCGGAACTGCGGTAGATCGTGATCGCCTGTGCGAGCTGGTTTTTCCAGAGCGGCACGGTGTTGACCAGTACGGAGCTGATTTTGGAGATGAGGGATTTGTCGTTGTCCTGTACCATGCGGATGGTCGGGAGTGCCTGCATCGCCACCTGACGTGTCAGACGCAGGTCATGAATCCGCCGTTCCAGATCGTTGCGTGTGTTGACGATATCCTGCAGACGCAGCGCTTTTTGCATCTTTTTGCTTCCGCCCGCTTCCGCCTCCAGTTTGGGGATGATCTCATTGTCCAGCTGCTGCAGTTTATGTACACCCGCGGCGATGTAGAGCTCCAGCTCTTTGAAAAACTCGAAGTTGACTTTGTAGAGCCGCTCCAGCGACGTGATGTCGGTCAGCAGCTGCGTCTTCTGCTGTTCAAGATTGTCGGTGATGGCGTCGATCTGCTTGCGCACCTCTTCATATTTGCCGATAAATTTTACCACCGGACTCGCCATGCCGAAGAGTTTGGCAAAAAATCCCTGTGCCTGGTTGGGGTTGAGCGCATCGACGTCAAATCCCTGGATCTCTGCGACAAGGTTGTTGAGCGAGTCGGCGGCATGTCCGAGATCCTTGTTTTTGACCCCCTCCAGCATCCCTTCACTGACACGGTTGATATTCTCCTGTGCCTTCGCACCGAAAAAGATGACGGTATGCGGATCTTTGATATCGACTTCGGAAGCGATGACATCCATCTTGGTCTGGGTCACTTCGTCGGCATCTTCATACATGGTGATGCCGTCTCTTTTGACCTCATCGGGCAGTGTGGAAGCTGCCGGTTCGGTCGTCTCGGCCACTTCAGGGAGGTGTGTTTGATTGTCTGACTCCTGTTGCAGCTGCTCCTGCTCCTCCCTGGTCACTTCGGTACTCTGTGGTGTTTCCTGTTTTGGTGCATCTTGATCACGCATGTTATACTCCTTCGTTTTTAAGTTGTCTGTTCAGCGCTTCGATCTGGATGTCGAGTCGGGTGACATCTTCTTCGTCGAGGCGGGCCTTCTGCTCATGAATCGTTTCGGTGACGCTTCTGAGCAACGTTTTGAAGCTGTTGCGCAGCGCTTCGTCGATGTTGCCGTTTTCGAGATTTTTGAGGTATTCACTGCTGATCTGTTCGGTGCGGTAGAGATAGACATTGAAAAATTTCCGTGCTTTGGAGAGATCGTTGGGATCTTTTTCGATGGCGGCGATCACATCTTCGGTCTCTCTGACCACATCGTCGATCATCGCCCCCACTTCAGGATCTTTGATACGTCGTCGGATATTTCTGAGCTGTGCGATACTCTTTTTCGCCCGTCCTGTGATCTCGATCACCTCTTCTGCCGTGACGCCGATGCCAAGCTCTCCGACTTTGTCTGTGACGGGATCGAAACCGTAGTAGAGGTAAAATCCGATGATGAAGAAGAGTGCCAGCACGATGCTCAGCACCAGTCCGTTGTGTGTCGTGAAAAACGATATATAGAAAGTGGCAAATGCCAGCACGATCGCCGAGACGGTTTTGTATTTGCGCCTGGGTGCTTTGGCGAGCCTGCTTCTGTTGTATGCACGCTCCGCCAGAAAACCGCGTCTGGCGATCGTCGCGCCCAGAAGTGTCAGTGCCGTGGCGACGGCGAGAGTGAGGATAGAGGCGGTTCTACCGCTCAGGAGCGCGAAGAAGAGCGCCAGTATCAGCGGAAAGGCGAGTATGTAGAGCAGCACGCCTTTGATGAGCAGAGGTTTTTTATCGCTCTCGACGGGGTCGTAACGTTTTGCCAGTCCCATCTCAATCCTCCAGCAGTGTAAAGAGCGCCTGCCATGCGACGGCACCGAGTGTCGCCAGGATAAGCAGAAATCCGATAAATTTATTGAGTGCGATTTGCATGACAATCCTTGCTAGTCTGTTCCACATTCTAACGAAAATTAATCAACATAAAGCTAAAATTAACAATAAAATAGCATGTTCAGGCTACCTTTAAGGAAGATAAAATGTTACGAGAGATGGATCAGGCATTTGTACTGCATAGTTACGCACGCAACTATATCAACTTCACCCATGCAAAGGGCGCGCAGGTATGGGACGATCAGGGGCATGCCTATATCGATTTCACATCAGGGATCGGAGTCGTCAGTGTGGGGCATGCCAACGAAAGGGTAAGCGACGCGATCTGCGATCAGGCGAAAAAGCTCATCCATGTCTCCAACCTCTACCTGATCGAACCGCAGGCGAGACTCGCGAAATCACTGGTGGAGAAGTCGGGATACGACATGCGCTGCTTTTTTGCCAACAGCGGCGCCGAAGCGAATGAAGGGGCGATCAAGATCGCGCGCAAGTACGGGGAAGTGGACGGAGAGCCCAAACGTTACAAAGTGATCACACTCAAGCACTCTTTTCACGGACGGACGATCTCGACGCTGAAAGCGACGGGGCAGGAGAAGATGCACCACTATTTCGGACCTTTTCCGGACGGCTTCGTCTATGCCGATACGATCGACCATATCGCTTCGCTGATCGACGACCGCACTGTCTGCGTCATGATCGAGCTGGTACAGGGGGAGGGCGGTGTGGAGCCGCAGGAGAAAGCCAGGGTGCAGCAGCTGGCGAAACTGCTCAAAGAGAAGGATATTTTGCTGGCGGTCGACGAAGTGCAGACGGGAATCTACCGGACCGGCGAACTCTTCGCCTCCAATCTCTACGAAATCGAGCCGGATATCATCACCGTTGCCAAAGGTCTGGGCAACGGTGTGCCGATCGGTGTGGTGATGACGACGCTCAAGGATATCTTCTCTCCCGGAGATCACGGCAGTACCTTCGGTGGGAACTATCTCGTCACACGTGCGGCTTATGAAGTACTGGAGATACTTGAGAGTTATAAAAACAGCGGCGGACTGGATGAGTCGATGCTCTATTTTGAAGAGAGGCTTGCCGGTTTTGTGAAGCACTATCCGGAGATAATCGAAAAGTCGGTGGGGCTGGGGCTGATGCGCGGACTTCGTATCAAGAGCCTGGAGCTGCTCAACACTCTGGTTGAGAACGCATTCGATGAAAAGTTGCTGGTACTCAAGGCGGGACGCAATACGCTGCGTTTTCTGCCGCCGCTGACGATCACGCGAGAGGAGATGGATGAGGGATTTGCACGACTTGAAAAAGCATTTGCAAAAACCGGGGAATAGTGTTGCCGGAACCGTTTAGCAGATATATGCATCGGTGGCTCTATGGGCCGGAGGGTTACTATACGAAGTTTCGTACGATCGGAAAAGGGGGAGACTTCTACACGGCGGTGAGTTCGAGCATGTTTTTCGGCGGAGCGATCGCCAGCCGGCTCATCAGTGTCATCGACGAAGGGTTTCTGCCCAAAGATGCGATGGTGCTGGAAGCAGGGGCACATCAGGGGTATCTGCTGGCGGATATCGTCCAGTTTGTCTATACCCTGCGGCCGGAACTTCTGCAGACATTGCGTTTTGCGACTGTCGAACCGCAGGCGGAAAACCGTGAAGCGCAGCGGAGATACTTTGATGAGAGTTTCGGTGATGCGGTATCGCTGGAACTCTATGGCGATCTGTCCGAACTTCATGAAGCGAGTGCCTTTATCGTGGCGAACGAGATATTTGACGCGTTTCCCTGCGAACTGGTCCGGGGAGACGAGATGCTCTATGCGGAAGGGAAGAGGGCATTTGTATTCGGTGCGCAGGATACTTTTACCACTGAGATCGTCAAGCAGTACGGTTTGCAGAAAGGGGAAGTCGCCAAGGGGTATGAGGATTTTGCGGCGGCGATGGCGAAGGCATTTAAAACGTATGAGTTTGTCACCTTTGACTATGGCGATCTCGAAGCCAGACCCGACTACTCGATCCGGCTCTACCACAAACACCGCTCGATTCCCTTCTTCTCCCTGACCGATTTTGTCAGTGATGAGAGCGAAAAACCGCAGGATGTGACACTGGAAGAACTCTACGGCAAAAGCGACATCACCTACGACGTACACTTCAACCATCTGATCGACGCCTACAGAGCAAGCGGCGCGACACTGCATGATTACCGTACACAGTTGTCAATGCTCGTAAATTTCGGTATCATAACACTGCTGGATATGCTTCGCGAAAAAAGTGACGCGCGAACCTATCAGGCAGAACTCAACCGCGCCAAAATGCTCATAGACCCCACTTTTATGGGGGAGCGTTTCAAAGGCGTGATTTTTCGCAAGGGGGAATAGGATGATCGATATCATAGTCAACGGGGAAAAGAGAACCATCGATCCTGACACAACGATCAAATCGCTGCTGGACCAGCTCGGTATCGCCGACAAAACGATGGCGAGTGCGGTCAATATGGAAGTGGTCAAGAAAGAGGCGTGGGAGAACCACACCCTCAAAGAGGGCGACAAAGTCGAATTTCTCCATTTCGTCGGCGGCGGATGATTTTAGTATAGCCATTTGACAAAAATTATCATTTGCGCTATACTTTCCAAAATATTTTAAAAGAAGGAGCAGTGATGAAACGCTATATCGCATCTACCCAATCCATGCAAAGATTTCGCGCGCTGCTCCTGCTATCCTCTTTCCTGCTCAGTCTCTGAGCATCTTCCCAATCTTTTTTAAATCATAATTTGATTTTTTGTTTACGCTTCGATGTGGGCGTATGCCCTGTTTTTTTTACTGTTACAGAGAGGATAGAAGTTTATGAAATATCAGAAATTTCCCAAAATAGCTTTACCGGACCGTACATGGCCGGATCAGGAGATTACAGAAGCACCGGTATGGTGTTCGGTCGATCTGCGCGACGGAAACCAGGCGCTGATCAATCCTATGGATATCGACAAAAAGGTACGCTTTTTTGCGCTGTTGGTGGAGATGGGTTTCAAAGAGATCGAAATCGGTTTTCCCAGTGCCAGCGAAACCGAATATGCCTTTTGCCGCCATCTGATTGAAAATGATCTGATTCCGGAAGATGTGACGATCAGTATACTTACACAGGCGAGAGAGCATCTGATCGCCAGGAGTGCAGCGGCGCTGGATGGAGCGAAAAATGTGATCGTCCACCTCTACAACTCAACCTCCACGATGCAGCGTGAGATCGTATTCGGTAAATCGCAGCAGGAAATCATCGCAATTGCGTTACGGGGTGTGGGGTGGATAAAGCACTATTTCCGGGATTTTGAGGGAAGTGTCAGGCTCGAGTACAGCCCGGAGAGTTTCACCCAGACGGAGCTCCCCTTCGCGGCGGAGATCTGCAACGCCGTCGTCGATGCATGGGATCCCCGTGAGGATGAGCAGGTGATCATCAACCTTCCCTCGACGGTGGAGTCTGCGACGCCAAACCTCTATGCCGACCAGATCGAGTGGATGTGCCGTCACCTGAAACGTCGTGATCAGATCGTCGTGAGCCTGCATGCGCATAACGACCGTGGCACTGCCGTAGCGGCGACGGAGCTTGCGTTGATGGCAGGTGCCGATCGTGTCGAGGGGACGCTGCTCGGTAACGGGGAACGCACCGGCAATGTCGATATCGTCACCCTCGGGCTCAATATGTTGACAGAGGGGATCGACCCAAAACTCGACTTCAGCGATGTGGATCGGATCGTCGAAGTGGTGGAGAGCTGCAATGAGATCAAAACCCATCCCAGACACCCCTATGTCGGCGAGCTGGTCTACACCGCCTTCAGCGGATCGCATCAGGATGCGATCAACAAGGGGATGGCACGACAGAGAGAGGGGCAGCAGTGGTATGTACCCTACCTGCCGATCGATCCCGCAGATGTGGGACGCAGCTACACTTCGATCATCCGTGTCAACTCCCAGTCGGGGAAAGGGGGCGTGGCATACGTGCTCAAAGAGCGCTTCGGATACGATATTCCCGCGGCGATGGCAGCGCAGGTTTCGGAAAAAGTGCAGGCGTACAGTGAAGCGAAGGGTGGTGTCGTTTCTGAAGAGGAGATTCTGGAGATTTTTCAGCGCCATTTCGTCAATGTCGACGGTCCGTTTGCGATAGAGAATCCGGATATCAGCATGAAGGCGAACGATGCCGCTGTGTCGGCGACGATCCGTATCGAAGAGAAGCGCTTCCGATACAGAGAGACCGGAAGTGGTGTCATAGAGATCGTAAGTCGCATGATACGAAAGGGCGGACTCAGTTTCGAGATGGCACACTACAGTGAACATGCGATTGGACCGGGCAGTGATGCCTCCGCAGTTGCCTATATCGGTGTGCATATGAACGATGCCCTCTATTTGGGCGCAGGCGAAGGAGAAAATATCACATCTGCCTCGGTCCATGCACTTCAGAGTGCGATCAACCGGGCCCTTCAGGCACAGGAAAAGTTGGATACAATCCTACCCAAAAAGTGTGTGGAGGCCTGATGGATATACTCGAAGTGGCAGAGATTGTCGGGATTCTCTCGTTTGCGCTGAGTGGATTTTTCGTCTCGGCTGCAGCGGGGCTCGATATACTGGGGATCTTCATCGGTGCGTTTCTGACGGCACTCGGGGGCGGGGTGATACGCGATGTCATCGCGGACAAATCGCTCTACGCCTTTACCAACAATATCGCTTCGATCCTCGTTGTCGCGGTGGTCGTCTCCGGGATCTTTTTTCGTCTGCACCGTTTCACGGCGATCGAGAAGAATCGCTACTTTCTGCTGGCCGACACGCTCGGGCTGGTCTCTTTTGCCATTTCCGGTGCACTGGTGGGAGTGGAAGCGGGTTTTAATTTTTCTGGCGTGGTGCTTTTGTCGCTTATCACAGCAGTGGGCGGAGGGGTGCTGCGTGATATGCTCATTAACAAAGTGCCCTTTATCCTTACCAGTGAATTTTACGGCTCGGTGGCGATTGTAGTGGGCATGCTGATGTATATGCTCGATATGGCAGGTCTGATGGGTGTTGGAGCAATATCTGCGGTCTTTGGTACGGGAGTGGCGCTTCGCCTGCTGGCGGTCAAACGCCAGTGGCATCTGCCAAAGCTTTATTAGAGGAGTCTTGTCGGAAGCAACATCCTCCTAGCAACTTTTGCTGAAGGTGTGCTCCTCCCGGGTCTGCAGGAACTTTTTGCTCTTCTGGATTTTGGCCATATTCTCTTTGAGCCGGCTCTGTTCCGAGGCGAGCAGTTTTTTGGCTTCGTTGATCAAAGCGACGCTGGTTTTCAGATCACCGATACTCTTGATTTCGGGCATCTCTTCCAAAAGGTTCTCGATCTTCTCAAAGTTCTTTTCGATAATCGCGATTTTAAAATCTTCAAGCCACTTCTGCTGCAACGTGCGTCTCCTCTCTCCATGTCTCAAGGAGTACTTTGACGACATGGATGATCGTATCGAGCTCCTGTGTGGAGTTTTTTCGGTTGGCTTCCGCCAGTGATTTGATCTGGTGCATATAGAGCCCGCTGAGATAGGCGGTCATCTGTGAACCGTCGTTACTGAGTGAGTCGAGCAATTCGATAAAAATATCGGTGGAACGGTTGATATAGTTCGCTTTCGCTTCCATATCGTCCATTTCGATCGCTCTTTTTGCCAGTGACGTAAATTTCAAAAGCCCTTCATAGAGCATTTCGATCAGTTTTTCCGGCGAGTAGACACCGGTCTGATTTTGAGTATAGGCGTTATATGCAGATTGTCTCATTGATTTCCTTCATCCTTTAATGGTTTATCGTTTAATTTTTCGCTGCAAGTTCTGCGTCGATCATCGCAGTGAGCGTGTCGCCCTGCGAATTGAGTTTTGCGATCACAGAATCGTAGGAGGCAAATTTACGTGCCATAATGCTATATCGGTCATCGAGCCGTTTTTGTGCAGCCTTTTGCTGATCCTGCAGCCTTGTGGCATCGTCGTCGAGATTTTTCGCCAGGGACTTCAGGACGCCGCTGGAGCTTGTCTTGATATCGAAAATGGTACTTTCGAGTCTGTTGAAGGCACCGTTGCGCCCGTCGGTACCGCGAAAGAAATCTTCCACACTCTGCGGATCCTCTTTGAGTTTCGCTTCGAAGTCGCTTTTGTTGAAGTTGATCGTTCCGTCACGCTGTAGTTCGAGACCGAATGCTCCCATCGTTTTGCCCGAGGGTGAGTGGGTGAGGATAAGGGCATCTTTGATCATCGTCGCGGCGCTTCTGATGGCGGAGTTGCCCTGAAAGAGTCCCGCTGTATTCTCATCTTTGTTGAACTTCGTGCTCTCTGAAAAGTCCTGTACCAGCTTGTTGTAACTTTCGACAAACTTCTCCATCCCGTCGACCAGCTGTGTCGTATCCTGTTTGACGGTGATGCTGGTCTTGCCCTCTTTTTCGAGCGTAAACGTCATGCCGTCCACGAGATCGTCCACTTTGTTGCCGGGGCGTGTGATATCGATGCCGTCGAAATTGAAGACCGCATCTTTGGCGCCGGCACCTACCTGATCGAAGTTAAAGTCTCCGCTGACAGTGATATTGTTGCTTGCGCCTGTTTCTGCAGACTTGAGCACGATGTGCCAGGGGTCCGTGCCGCCCACATTGATCAGTGAGGCTTCGATCTTTCCGTCTGTATTTTCATTGATCTTTTTGACGACATCCTTGATCGAATCGGTAGAAGAGATATCGATGGTGAAACTCTTTGCGTCATCACCACTGCCGATATCCAGCGTCATGGTCCCCGCTCCTAGCAGCGCTTCGTCATAGGCATAGCCACTGGCAGACTGTTTGATATCATGTGTGGCCAGTGAGGTAACTTCCAGCGTATAGGTACCGGATTTTGCTTTGGCGGTTGTTTCGACACTGACAGAATCACCGGCGGTGGAGGTCTCTTTTGCGCGGTAAATATTTGGATCGGACATCGCCACCACTTCGGTGTTGAGTGAAGAGACCAGTTTGGTCAATTCGTCGAGTTTCTCCTGTTTGCGTGTGTTCAGCTCGATCTTGTTTTCGATCGGTTTGATAATCGACTTGGTATCGGCCTCTTTGAGCTGGTCGATGATATCGTAGGAGAGGGCACCTTTGCTGCCGATGCCGAGGGTACTGAGTGTTCCTGCCGGCATACCGCTATCCTCTCTTGTCCAGCAGTGCGCCGACCAGCTCTTTCATGCTTTCACTGATCTTCATCGCCTCTTCGCTGGGGAGTTTGCGTATGACACGTCCTGTATGTTTGTCGATGACGTTGAGATAGACCTGGTCGATCTTGTCGTTGTAGGCGAATTTGACATCGAGATTGAGCTCTTCACTCATCTTGTTGAACTTCTCGGCGCTCTCTTTGAGCATCGCCTGCTGCTTCTGAGGATCATGTGACTGATCGGGTGCATGCATCTCTGCCCCGGATCCAGGTACACTGTTACCCGCTGCTGCCGTGTCATGCTGCACTGCTGTGGCAGCAGTACTGGCTGCGGAAGTGATTTCGGGGGCAGAGGGAGCCGCCGGCATAGCCGGTTGCACAGAACCGCTACTTGTGATATTGATTTGCATCTGCTACTCCTTTAGCAAGTCTCGTCATCTGTTTCGAGACTTTCTCTAACCTCAATATCGGGCAAATTGTGAAGAGGCTTAGTGTTCTGGCGCTCTTTGGGGCTTTTTTTGTTAAAATAGGGAAAATAATTTACATTTTGTGACAAATCGTGACACAAAAGTCAAAAGGATATGGCATGAAGGTGACTGTCAAATGTGCTTCACCCCTCCTGCAAGAGAGCCTGGAACGGTTTCTTGCGGGGTATCTCTACGATATCGATCTGAGCGATATATTGATCAGTGACAGAGATGTCATCAGTGAAAAAGTGCTCTTCATCATAGGAAAAGATATCGAGGTACCCTTTACCAGGGAGATGTTGCTGGAATCTCTGGAGCGGTTTTACGCTACCAATCCGAGGCTGGTGCATATCCAAAATACCCGTGAAACGCTGGAGAGCATGATCGAAAAGCTCAACAGAAAGCATCAGGAGAAGATCACACGGCTTATAAAGAGTTATCATGGCCGCTAAAGAAGCCTTTTTTTCGATCGGCAGCGGCAGATACAGGGGCAAAAGACTCGCGCTGCCGCTCTCGGAAAAGACGCGTCCGACCAAATCGATCATACGCGGCTCCGTTTTCGATACGCTGCAGTTCGATATCGTCGACAGAGTTTTCGTCGAAGTCTTTGGCGGAAGCGGTTCGATGGGACTCGAAGCGCTCAGCCGCGGGGCGAAAGAGGTGTGGTTTTTCGAACGGGACCGGGAAGCGCTGCGTGTGCTGGAACGCAACTGCGCAGCGCTGGAGAGAGCGCGTACCCATGTCGAAGCGGGTGACAGCTTCAGGCTCTATCCGCAGTTGATGCAGCGTCTGGAACATGAAGGGTCGCAGGCCTTCATCTATTTGGATCCTCCGTTTGCGATACGCGAGGGGATGGAAGATATCTACGGGCGCGTGAGAGCGCTGATCGAAGAGACTCCGGTTGCAGTTGTCGAAAAGATCATCGTCGAGCACATGAGTGCGGAAAAGTTTGACGACACAATAGGGCCGTTTAGCAGAGAGAAATGCAAAAAGTTCGGCAAGACGTCGCTCAGCTTCTACAGTGTGGCATAGTTCGTGCTGAAATTTGCACAAGAGAAGTTAAGTGAGGTGACACGATGCGAAAAATCTTGATGGCGATTGCCGTTGTACATCTGTTTCTGATCACGATGCTGCATGCGGTGCAGATCAGGGAGATCGCCAATGTCGTCGGTGTGCGTGACAATCAGCTGATAGGGTATGGTCTGGTCGTGGGGCTCAACGGTACCGGAGACGGGTCGTCGTTGCAGTTTACGCGGCAGTCTATCTCCAGTATGCTCCAGAGTGTGCATGTCAAGGTCGATCCAAAAAATGTCAAAGCGAAAAATGTGGCGGCGGTGATGGTGACGGCGAAGTTGCCTCCCTTCTCCAGACACGGCGACAAGATCGATGTCGAAGTCTCTTCGATCGGTGATGCGAAATCGATCACAGGCGGAACGCTTTTGCTGACACCGCTGCGCGCTGTCGACGGCAATATCTATGCACTGGCACAGGGATCGATTGAGAAAGGGTACAGTTCCGACAAGCGAAATGTGCGCAAAGCGACGGCCGCCAGGATCTTCAAGGGGGCGATTGTCGAGAAAGAGGTCGATTTCGATCTCTACCACAAAGAGCGTATCCGTCTGAGTCTCAAACATGCGGACTTCGGGACGGCGATGAAGATCGAACGTAAACTCAACAGCCTCTACGGTTCCGGTACGGCCACGGCACTCGATCCGCGTACGATAGAACTGCGCAGACCGGCAAACCGAAGTATGGTCGCATTTCTCGCTGCGGTGGACCGGCAGCAGATCGACTACCGTGGTGCACAGAAAGTGGTGATCGACGAAAAGACGGGTACCGTCGTGGCAGGTGTCGATATACGTATCGATCCTGTCGTCATCACTCACAAGGATCTGACGCTGAAGATCTCTCCGACATCGGAGGTACCGCATGGGGAGAGCGTCGTCGACAGCAAGAAGCATGTCGTCAATCTGCGTTACGGAGAGGTGACCGTCGCCAATGTCGCCAGAGTGCTGCAGAAACTGGGGAGCAAAGCGGAAGATATTATCGCCATTCTGGAGACGATCAAACGCTCCGGCGCGCTCAATGCCGATCTGGAGGTGATCTGATGTACAGTGTCGATACCGCTGCGATGCTGACCGCCTTCGAACCCAAAATCGATACCAAATCAACGAAGCTGAGTGAAAACGATGCAAAACTCAAAGAGCAGACCGATCAGTTCGAAGCCTTTCTGGTCAAAAAAGTACTCGATCTCTCCCTCAAATCGGAGCACAAACTCTTCGGCAAAGATGCCGGAGACAAAATCTACCAGTCAATGTACAACGACACCTTCTCAAAAGCGCTCAGCGGGGATATCGGATTCAGCCAAATGCTCTTCGATTTCCTCAAAGAGCAAAACGCTCTCAGCAAGTGATTCAAATAGTTTAATTCTTCTGAAAAATAGCGCAAATCTCCTAAAG
>JANTHT010000012.1 GCA_024762235.1 Sulfurospirillum sp. | reverse complement strand
TGTAGGTACGCTGAAATTCAGTGGTGAACATTATCTTGGATATACCTATATCAACGATGATGCCGACGCTTCCAGAAATGTAAGCAAATTTGAAACCAGAAGAAACTATTTGCAGGTCAAAGCCTACTGGAATAATAAAGATTATGTACGTTTGACACTCGATACCACGCAGGACAGGGCGAAAGACGGCCTCAACGGCTCCTATGTCGCGAGGCTCAAATATGCCTACATCTATCTCAGCGACATACTCCCGGCAACCGGCGTCGAATTCGGTCAGGTACACAGACCCTGGATCGACTATGCCGAGCACCATGGCTGGCTCTACCGCTCCATCAGTGAAACGTTTGTAGAGACAGGTATGGAAGCACATGTCATCAACTCCGCGGCACCGGGTATCAACTTCAAAACCAAAACTGACCTTTTTAGCAGTGAAATCGCACTGGTCAACAACGGCGGTTACCATGCCGTCAAAAGCGGTACCGGCCAGAGCTTTGAGTGGCGACTCACCTATGAAGCGTTCGGAACCGGTAAAAAGCATGTGCATCCGGAGAAAGACACCTACCTGAACCTCTCCTATTTCGGTCGTTTTCTGACAGGAACAGACAACGGTGTCAGCACCGATACGATGCATGGTCTGCATGCCGTTTACAATCAGCCAGGCTTTCTGATCGGAGGTTACTACATGGATGTCGACAACAACGGCGGCCCGCACGACGGAAAAGGGTGGAGTCTCAACGGTGAATACCGCTTCATGCCCAAATGGTCGGCACTCGCGCGTTATGACAGCTGGAATGACACCAGTACCGGTAATGACTATCACAAGCTGACCGGCTTCTACGGTGTCGCCTATAAGTACAACAAACATGTCAAATTTATCGCCAACGGCATCAGCCACGATCCCAACGACGATGTATCAGGAGACAATGAGACACGATACATGCTGACTGCCGAAGTGAAGTGGTAGGATCGGCAAAAGCTCTCAAAGTGGGGTGACAGAAACTTCTTTCCCCTGATACCCGGCGAAGATGTCCCGCTTTGTGTAGGGTATCTTTCGCCGGCACTTGACGAGCTGCATATCTTTCCCGTCGATACGCACCGTTTTGAAGTTGCCGCTTTGGCTGGTGAGTGTGACGGGGTAGCGACTGGTGTTGAGTACCCAGAAGTCGCTGTGGTCGATCGTCTCTTCGTTCTCCTCCCTGACACCGTGTGCCTGACTGCTGGCGATCCCTTCCAGGATGAAGAGATCATGGTAGAAGTCGTCGGGAACATGCTCCTCCATAAGCGCTCCCTCGCTGTTTCGTGAAACGAAGGCTTTGATCTCTATGTTGTCCTGCGTCGCTTCGTTGATCCTCCGGTAGAGTCTTTTTTTGTCGGTGACGGCATGCATGTCGTCAAAGCGGTGGTATGCGTCGATGTGTCCCCTCAGCAGCATGTTCTGCAGATTGTCGAAGTAGAGATACTCCTGCGAAATCTTTCTGCTTTTGATGAACTCCAGGATTTTGCGCGAGAGTTTCTGGCTCTGCGAGACGACGCGCTTTTGTATCTGTGGTTCGATGTGTTTCTCATGCAGCAGGCCGATCTTCTCCAGCATGCTGTTCAGCAGATTGCCGATGGTGTTGAAAAAGCGGGTGAGGGGATTGTTTTTGCCAAATTTTCTTTCGATCCACTCCAACAAAAAGCTGAGTGCAAAGAGTTCCAGCAGAGGTGCGAGCCAGCTCTGAGAGAGTTCGGAAACGAAAAGGCCAAACTGCGCCACCAGCAGCCAGAGTGCTTTGAAAAAGCCGCTGACGAGAAGCTTCAGCTCCGCGGTGAGGGCGAGGGAGGAGAGCATATCCCCCAGATAGATCAGCCATGTCACCAGACCCAGCGGCAGGATGAAAAGGAGGCTGTTTTTCACTTTCGCCCTGAAACTGAGCAGGCTGAAATAGCGCTTCATCTCCGCAATCGCTTCGCTGAGGTGGGAGAGGATGTTTTTTTTGATCCATTTGCTCAGGACATTGTCGATGATCCAGCGTTTGAATGTGAGCAAGAGCGTCTGTGTAAGGGTGAGGCTCTTGAGAAAGGCGATGATCTTGAGCTTGGAAGCGAGCCAGAGCGAGAGGATCGCCGACTTGAAGAGCAAAACCAACGCTGCCACATAGCCCAGAAGAAGCGTGTAAAAGGGCGGGTAGAAGTACTGTACGATGCCGCCCGCGACAATCGGCACAAAGAGGGCGATCAGCGCCTTGTTCCTGCGGCTCACTTTTTTAGCCATCCCTCGTGATAGTGCCGCTGTTCATGCCCCTTTGTGTACCCACTCCAGTGCCCACGGCCAGGGGCCGAATCCGCTTTTGTCGTTGATATGCCCCGCATCTTCGAGCACCATCATCTCGATTCCGAGACTTTTTTGCAGCGCCTTCGCCTCCTCCTGTGACATGTAGGGGTCGTCGGTGGAGGTGATGAGTGTCGCCTCTTTTGCATGCAGGTCACGGGGAATGGGAAAAGGGAAAAATTTACGGATCGTACCGATATGGCAACTGTTCGCAGGCGGAGCGACCAGCAGCAGGCGTCGGACATGCGGTATCTCTCCCGCTTCACAGAGGTGAAACCAGAGCGTACAGGCCAGGGAGTGGCAGATGACAGTATCGGGTGCGAAGGATTTCATAATTTCCAGAATCTGGCGCATCAGTCTCTTTTTGGAAGGGAAGTGGGGATTGTGCAGCAGTGGAAAACAGATACAGCCGTACGCTTTCGCGACCTCACCGGCGAGCCAGCTTTGCCAGTGGGGATAGTCGCTGCCGCCCCAGCCGTGCAGTAGCAGTATCTTTTGCATCCATACTCCTCTCGATACCCTCTTTTAGGGTCTCTTTCTGTATAATCCATATATTGCATCCTCTGAATCATTTGCTGCTCGAACAACATCTGCAGCGGCAGGGTCAAAATTTCTTTGAAATTTTGGGGTACCCGCCGTGAAGCCGTTTGAGAGAAGCAAATGATTCAGAGGGTACCATTATAGAACATATTTACTGACTTTGGGAGAAGTACATCGCAAACGCCATCTATATCACCGATCTGGACCACACCTTTTTACGCAGTGACCTGAGCGTCAGTGACTTCAGCCGCGAGACATGGAACCGCACCGCCGACGGAGCGATCCTCTCCGTGGCCACTGCACGCAGCTATACCAAAGCGAGAGCGCTTCTGGAGGGGTTGCGCATCGATGCGCCGATGATCCTGCTCGACGGCGCGATGGTCGTCTCCCCCGAGGGCGAAGCCGTCGCGCTGCATACACTCGACAAAGAGACGGGCGATGCGGTGGTGGAGCGGGGTTTGCAGCATGGGATCGATCCTTTTGTCATCGGCCTCAAAGATACCAGTCTCAATGAATCTTTTCTCTATCCAGGGCGACTGAACGCCCAGCAGAAAGAGGTGCTGAAGGGGTATTGCGACGATCCCAGACTGCAGTTCAACCCTGACAACAGCACGATGCCGCGCAATCTGAAGATCGTCTACTTTGGTGAAGAGGCGCCGATGCGGGCATTGTGGGAAGATCTGCAAAACTGTTTCGGGGAAGCGATCGAGTGCAAACTCTCTCCCGAAAAGTATGGCGGAGGCTACTTCCTGACGATCCTGCACCCCAGAGGGGACAAGGCGCATGCCCTCGAAGATGTGGCAACCTGGCTGCAGCGTGAGATGGAAGAGATGACGGTTTTCGGTGACAGCATCAACGATCTGGGGATGTTTGCACGTGCAGGCACCGCTGTCGCCGTCGCCAACGCGCTCGAACCGGTCAAAGCACGAGCCGATATCGTGTTGCCTCACACCAACGACGAAGATGGCGTTGCGAAATATCTCGCTGCACACCATCACGCCGACATAGTATAAAAACCCAAAGGAGTCTCCATGCGTAAAACGAAGATCGTCGTCACCCTCGGCCCGGCAACAGATACCCCGCAGATGATCACCTCTCTGATCGGTAAAGGGGTCAACGTCTTTCGTCTCAACTTTTCCCACGGCGACCATACGATCCATGCCGACAATATCCGAAAAATCCGCACCGCTTCACAGCAATCGGGTAAAGAGGTGGCGATCCTTCAGGATATCTCCGGTCCCAAAGTGCGTATCGGAAAGATCAAAGGGGCACTGGCGCTGAAAAAGGGGGATCACATCGTTCTGGCGAAAGAGAAGTCAGAAGAGGATCCGAAGGTGCTCGATATCTCCTATCCCGATATCATCGACATGGTCAATATCGGTGACGAAGTCTACTTCGCGGACGGTACGATCCGAAGCCTGGCGGTGGGGAAAGCGCCGGGCAGACTCGAACTGCAGATTCTGGTAGGGGGTTCGCTCACTTCGCACAAAGGGGTCAACTTTCCGCACACGAGACTGACGATTCCCGCCATCACGCCCAAAGATGAGGAGGATCTGCGCTTCGGCGCGGCACACGATGTCGATATCGTCGCACTCTCGTTTGTACAGACGGCGGAAGATATCCGGCTGGCCAGAAAGATTCTCGCCTCTGTCGATGCCGACCCTTTCATCGTCGCCAAGATCGAAACCGGGCATGCGATCGAAAATCTGAATGCGATACTCAGAGAGAGTGACGGCGTGATGGTCGCCAGAGGCGATCTGGGGGCGGAGTTCGGTGTGACGAAAGTACCGCGCATACAGAAGCATATCCTCAAAACGGCGAATGAGATGAACAGACCCGCGATTACCGCCACACAGATGCTCACCTCGATGAAAGAGAACCCTTTCCCCACGCGTGCGGAGGTGAGTGACATCGCCAACGCTGTCTACGACGGGACCGATGCGGTGATGCTCAGTGACGAAACGGCGATAGGAAAATATCCGCTGCAGGCGGTGGAAGTGCTGCATGACGCCGTCAAGGATGCCGAGAAAGAGTATCCGTGGTACAGGGATTTCACGCCGCATGACAAATACGATGCCGTTGCCAAGGCGGCGGTGCAACTCTCCCAGAACCTTAAAAAAGAGGCGCTGGTCGCCTTCACGACGAGCGGTTACAGTGTGCAGGTGCTCTCCCGTTACCGTCCGAAGGAGAATATCTACGCCGTTTCGCACTCGCGTAAAACCCACCGCAGACTCAATCTCCTGTGGGGAGTCCATCCGCTCTTCATCATGCCCAGTCTCAACAACCCGACCCGTCTGCTCTACGAATTTGTCAAAAAGCTGCTGGAGGAGGAGCGCATCACGATCGAAAAACGTTATATCGTCACAATGGGCGACTATACCGGCAAGAGCGGTTCGAACAATCTGATCCGTCTGCTGGACAGGGAGGGGATGGAGTCGGTGCTGGGGTATGAGTTTTAGGTTCCACACCCCCCGGTGATGAGATGTAAAAGTTATATAAAATATAATAAAAAGTTATGCATATTTAAAAAAACCTAAAGTTAATTTTGGTTATGATTTGATTTGAAAATATAAAAAAAACAAATAAAGGATCTATATGGGTTTTATTAAAGGGCTACTGATGCTCCTGGGAGCGATTTTTGTGGCGATGCTGATCTACATGGGCGTCAATTTCGGAGGTATGGCATCCAAAGCCGCTTCGCTGGATCCACAGGCGATGAAGCTTTATATGAACATGTTCGATACCGTTCTGAAGACGGGAAATGCCGCCGACGGTATGGTCAGACTGCGCAAGGTCAATCCGGATGTCACCAATGAGGATATCAAAGATATCATCGAGAGTGTCTCCAGCGACGGTAACATGCAACTTGTCGGAGACGTGACGATGTTCGACGGCACACCGCTTCAGGCGGGAGGGCCGAAGACCAAATATACACGTATATTCTCTATCTGCAGCAGACCGATCGCGTCGAAGTTTCTCAACTACTCGATGGCGTATGGCGCTTTCATGCCGTGCCGTATCATGCTGCGGGAAGATGACAAGGGCGACAGATGGCTCATCACGATGGATATGGGTCTGATGATCCATGGCGGAAAAACGCTACCGCCCGATATGCTCAAAATGGCACAGGGTGTCAGAGATACCATCTACGCTGCGCAGGACAAAGCGGCTTCAGGCGACTTCTAAATACTCCCCTGTCACATATCCCGTTTCGGCCCGGAGAGGATTCGGCGCCTGAACGGGCCCCTTAATATCCCTTTTTAGAGACTTCTTACAAGAGAGCGTTAAAACGTAACCGTTTTGTAATCATTTTTGACTATACTCACATTGAAACAACAGATTAAGGAGAACAGAATATGAAATTGAAATCATTGGCAACACTCGCAATCGCTGCATCGGTAGCGACGACTACACTGCTTGCCGGAGAGATAACAGGACGCGGCGCCTCCTTCCCTGCACCGGTATATAAGGAGTGGTCACAGGCATACTACAACGCCACAGGCAACAAAGTCACCTATACGGGCACCGGTAGCGGAGACGGTATCAAGTCCATCAAAAAGAGGCTGGTAGATTTCGGCGGGAGCGACAAACCGCTGAAACCGAAAACACTCAAAAAACATGATCTCTATATGTTCCCGGCGATCGTAGGGAGTATTGTCCTCGCGTACAACCTTCCGGGTGTCAAAGACCATGAGCTCAAACTGAGCGAAAAAGCGATCGCGGCGATCTTCAGCGGTGAAGCGAAATATTGGGACAATGCGCTGATTACCGAGAACAACAAAGCGCTCAAACTGCCGCATAAACCGATCAATGTCTGCGTCAGAGCCGACGGTTCGGGAACGACATTCAATTTTACCTACTACCTGAGCAAGATCGCTCCCGATATGTTCAAACCGAAGAAAAAACTCAACTGGAAAGCCAACGTTATCGGCGGCAAGGGAAATCAGGGTGTGACTGCAAATATCCAGCAAAACAGTTATGCTATCGGTTATATCGAATACTCCTATAAACTCAAATCCAACCTTCCCGCAGCGACGATCGAAAACAGAGAACATCAATGGATCGAACCTACCGTTGCCTCGTTTCAGGAGGGTGCGAAATATGCCGAGTGGGATAAGAAGAGTGACTTTTACGCTGTCATAGGCTACCCGAAAGGAGAGACCTCCTATCCGATCGTAGCGGCATCTTTCATCCTCCTGCCCGCAGAGAAAAAAGAGAAGAACAGAGAGGTGACAGCCTTTTTCGACTGGGCATTTCAAAACGGTGACGATATCGCAGCAAAACTGGGATATGTACCGCTTCCCGATGCGACTGTCAAAGAGATTCACAGTTACTGGGAAGAGAAGGGTATCAAGTAACATTTCTTCCCCACCTGCCCGCATCTCTTTTAACGCGGGCAGGCATGTCGATATGTCCCAACTCTTTTTCAACGTATGAAGCTATAATAACCACTCAAGTTACCATCTCAAAAAGGTTTTAACGATGTTCAACCGTCTCTTCAAGCCGCTCAGTCTTGCTTCCGCATGGATGGTTTTAATCATACTCGCTGCTATATTTGCCATACTCTGGTACTACTCCCGTGACGCGATCCACAATTTCGGTTTTATCGATTTTATTACAAATCCCGAATGGGAAGTGGGGGAAGATGACGAGGGGGGTGTGTTCGGGGGATTGATCCCGATTCTCGGAACCCTCTACTCCACACTGATCGCGATGTTTTTTGCGATACCCATCGCGATGGGTATCGCGATCTTTCTGACAGAGATCGCTCCGGAGAGTTTCAAAGCACCTGTCGGTATCGCGATAGAACTTCTGGCGGCGATTCCCAGTATCATCTACGGTATGTGGGGACTTTTCTACTTCGGTCCTATCCTTCAGTCTATGTTCGGAGGGCAGAGTAACTCTCTGCTGACTGCGGGCCTGGTACTGGGAATCATGGTGATTCCCTTCATGGCGGCGATTACGAGAGATGCGATGAATACGACACCGCCGGTACTCAAGGAGTCGGCATACGCGATGGGTGCGACACGCTTTGAAGTGATCAAAGATGTGATCTTTCCATATGCCAAAAGAGGTGTCATAGGATCGATCATCCTCTCCCTGGGCCGTGCACTCGGTGAGACGATGGCGGTCGCATTTCTGATAGGCGGTGTCTTTCGCTATCCCGATTCACTGACGCAACCTACGATCTCGATACCGGTACTGCTGGCAAACAATTTTGCCGAAGCGGGTGATCTGGAGCTTTCCGCCATGTTCTATATGGCGCTGATACTCTTTGCGATCAGTTTCTTTACGATTACGATCGCCAAATTTTTCTTTTTGAGGAGTAAGTGATGAACAGACTGCTCTTGAACAAAGTGGTGATGCTCCTCTCGACACTGGCGGCACTGGCCGGGCTTGGTTTTCTCTTCTGGATTCTCATCACTCTGGGGATCAAGGGGGTTGAGAGTATCGACTGGCACCTCTTTACCCATGACCTGGTCAACAAAGGGCTCAGAAATGTGATCGTCGGTCAATTTGTACTGGCGGGCATCGCAACGCTGATCGGTGTACCTCTGGGGATGCTGGCCGGTATCTACCTGCGCGAGTATGGCATCAACTCCAGATTTGCGATGTTCATCAGAAATCTGAGCGATGTGATGATGTCGGCACCCTCTATCGTCATCGGTGTTTTCATCTACGGTCTCTTCGTCGCCCCTTTCGGCGGCTTCAACGGCTGGGCCGGAAGTATCGCACTCTCGATCATGATGATTCCCATCATCGTCAGTACGACCGACTCTATGCTTTCGCTGGTTCCCACAGAACTGCGGGAAGCGGGCATCGCACTGGGCGCATCCAAAGCGCAGGTCATCATGCAGATTGTGCTCGTCGCTGCGAAGATCGGGCTCATTACCGGTATATTGCTCGCGTTTGCGAGGGTGGTGGGAGAGACTGCACCGCTGCTCTTCACCTCCGCGAACAACGATTATTTTACACTGAACATGAGTGATCAGTTCCCCTCGCTGACGGTCTCCATCTATCAGCTGGCGACATTCCCGGACGCTGTAAGCCAGAATCTGGCATGGGCGGGATCGGTAATTCTGACACTGATGGTACTCTTTATCAATCTGACCACACGATTTATCTTTAGAAAAAGGAAAGTAAAATGAAACTGGCGATCGATACGAAAGATTTCTCTTTCACGTATGCAGGCGCCCCGGCACCCTCTCTGAAAAAAGTATCTTTTCCGGTAAACAGCAAGCTTGTCACAGCGTTGATCGGTCCCAGCGGATGCGGGAAATCGACACTGCTGCGCGCCTACAACCGTATCCATGATGTCTACCCGGGAAACAGGTATGAAGGGGAGATACTCCTTTTTGACGCTGAAGGTGAATCACCGGAAAATATTCTCACATATGAAAAAGAGAATGAACTGATCCGGCTCAGGCAGCGTGTAGGGATGATTTTTCAGAAACCGACCCCTTTTCCGATGAGCATTCGCGACAATATCAGCTATGGATTGAAGCTGGCCGGTATACGGGACAAAACGGAGCTCGAAAAGAGGGTGGAAGAGGCACTGCGGGGAGCAGCGCTTTGGGATGAGGTAAAAGATCGCCTCTCCGAGAGTGCAACAGGTCTCAGCGGCGGACAGCAGCAGCGTCTCTGTATCGCCAGAGCGGTCGCTCTCAAACCGCAGGTGCTCCTTTTTGACGAACCGACATCCGCACTCGATCCCATCTCGACCGGCGCGATCGAAGAGTTGCTGCTGGAGTTGAAAAAGGAGTTGACGATTCTGATCGTCACGCACAACATGCAGCAGGCGAGCCGGATCAGCGATTATACCGCCTTTATGTATCTGGGAGAGATGATAGAGTATAATAGAACAGACAAGATTTTTCTCAATCCCAAAGAGAAACTGACCGAAGATTATGTAACAGGGAGGTTTGGATAATGTTGGCAAACTATAAAGAGATACTTGAAAAGACAAAAAGCCGTGTGGTGGCGCTGGGAGAGGATATCATCAAAGCCTATAACATGACGCTCGATGCATGTGAAAAAGATGATCCCGCTCCAGCGACGGAGGCGAGAAGCCTCTTGAAGGATGCGCATAACCGAAACAATAAAATAGACAATGAGATACTCAAGACGCTGGCGCTCTTCTCTCCGGAAGCGAAAGATCTGCGTGTCATGATCGCCTATCTGAAGATTGCGAGTGAACTGAGCCGCATTGCAGATTATATCCGCAGTTTCGCCAAAAAGGTAAAAATGCAGATAAGCAGCGAACTCGATCTGTCGCCTCTGAAAAGCGATATGCACTCTTTTCTCGAGAGTACGCGCGCTTCACTGGAAGCGGCTGTCTCCGCGATAGAAGCGGAGACAGACGAAGCCCTTGAAAATCTCTACCGCAAAGTCAATGTGGAAGAGAGTAAGTGTGACGACATCGTTTCGGTGCTCGAGAAAAATATCATCCAGCAGATCTGTATTGACCCGGAAGAGGCGGGTGAAATGGTAGAGTTTCTCAAAGGTATGCGCAAGCTCGAACGAATCTCAGACAGGAGTGTCAATATCGTCAAGCTGGCCTATTTTGCCAAAAAGGGCGGAAAACTCAAACTGTGAAGAGTGCACATATTGTCATCATCGAAGACGAGGAGGATATCCTCGAACTCGAAGAGTATCATCTGCAGAAGGCGGGATATGAGGTGACGGGCTTTCTCTCGACCAGAAGAGTGGACAAACTGCTGGAGGAAGAGGAGGTCGATCTTCTGATTGTCGATCGCAACCTGCCCGGTACGGAGGGGAGCGAATTTGTCGCACAGCTGCGTGATGCAGGATACCAGATACCGGTCATCTTCGTCTCTGCGAAAGACAGGGACACCGAGGTGGAAGAGGGATTTTTACGCGGGGGTGACGACTACCTGACAAAACCGTTCAACATGAATGAACTTATATTGCGTGTGCGGTCGGTCCTGCGGCGGACGATGGGCAGCGCAGAGGGAAGAGTGGTCTATCGTGACCTGACGCTGGAGCTCGATGAACGTAAAGTATTTATCGACAACAGTGAAATCAAACTCAGCAAGCTGGAGTTTGAACTGCTGCTCTATTTTGTCAAACACAAGCATACCGCGCTGACTCGCGATCAGCTGCTCGAAGCGGTCTGGGGCGACGATGCCTTCAAACAGGAAAAAACGGTGAACGTCACGATCAACCGCCTGCTGAAAAAGATCGATCCTGCCAGAAACAAGAGATATATCGAGCCGGTGCGGGGTGTCGGATATAAACTATGCTGAGACTCGATCAGCTCTATTTCCGTAACTTTTCCATACTCTTTTTCGCTACGCTCCTGGTGACTGCAGTGAGCGGCTACTTCCTGCTTGAACGCATCGAAATCAACAATTATAAAACGATGCTCACGAACATGATTGATGAGTACGCCGTGACTGAAAAGCATGTCGCTGATCTCGATGCGTGGGTGCATGCTATCCGTAAAAAAACAGGCGTGCGTGTCACGATCATCGACAGGACCGGCAGAGTCCTCTATGAGAGTAACCGTAAAACTGAAGGGATGGAAAACCATCTTGAGCGTCCGGAAATAAGAGAAGCGCGGCAACAGGGCATCGGTTACGCGATACGTCACTCTGTCAGTGTCGACAAAGATTTTCTCTATGTAGCGAAAAAAGAGGGCGACCATTATGTACGGATGGCTTACACGCTCGACAATATTCATGAGAACTTTTTCAGCTTCTGGATCAAAGCGATGCTGCTTTTCGCAGGGGCGATGGCACTTGCATTTTGGATGGCCATGAAGATAAACAGGCGTATTTCTCAGGATCTGGAGCATATCGAAATCAATCTGGAAAACATGCTCAATAAAAATTACGAAACGCGTTTCGATCAGGTAAGTTGCTGCAAAGAGTTTGACACGATCTCAAAACAGATTGTCAAAGTGAGTAAAAAACTGGAGAAGCGGGAGCGTCAGAAAGCAAAATATACCAAAAACCTCAAGCTTCTGAGTAAAAAACAGAGCGATATCATCTCTGCGATCTCGCATGAGTTTAAAAATCCGGTCGCGGCGATTGTGGGGTATACGCAGACGATACACGAAGATGAAGATCTGAGCCCGGAGATTCGCAGGAAATTTCTGGAAAAAGTATTGAATAATGCGCAGAAAATCTCATCGATGATCGACCGGCTGGCTCTGGCGATCAAGCTTGAAAACGAAACCTTCAAACCCGTGTTCAGCGATTTTAGGATTGTTTCGGTTCTGGAAGAGGTACGCGACAATCTGCAGCATAAATATCCGAACCGTGAGATTGTCATCGATGCGGACGAAGCGCTAAAACTAAGAGGCGACCGCGCGATGTTTGAAAACCTTATGACCAACCTGGTCGAAAATGGACTCAAATACTCCGAAGAGGAGGTGGTTGTCAGGGTCAGAGACGCCAGGGTGGAAGTGATCGACAAAGGTATCGGGATCAGTGAAGCGGATATCGGACAGATCACCAAACGCTTTTTCCGTGTCGATGCGCTCAGCTGGGACAACTCCATCGGTGTGGGCCTCTACATCGTGAAGTATATACTCAAACTCCACAACACCTTCCTGGAGATAGAGAGCAGGCCCAACAAGGGGTCTAAGTTCTGGTTCGATATAAAGGAGATGATCGTATCATGAAAGAGAGTCGCGAAGCGCAGTTCCTCGAAGCGGTGGAGAGGGTAAGCGATCCCGTCTACAAAGCATGGCTTCTGGAAAACAGAGCGATCTTCGTCACACGCCCGAGAACACAGAAAAAGGCCTGGCTCGAAGCACTGGAGATGATGGAAGATAACACCGAAGAGGGGCTTGAGGGTATCGCGATAGCGAAGGGAGAGATCTGGTTTGCCGATCTCGACCCGCAGGCCAAAGGAAAAATCCGCCCTGTACTGATCTGGCAAAACGACTATCTCAACCGTGCGGTGACACTGGGTATCTACCATCAGATCATCGTCATGCCGCTCAGTTCCAGACTCTACGGCGGGGCTTACCGCTATCGCATCGAAGCGCGTGACAACCTGCCCAAAACCAGTGAGATAGTCTGCAATGCCATCGGACTGGTCGGAAGCAACCGTCTGATGCCGAAGCGTGGCTTGCAGACGCGGCTGCAGAGAGAGGAGATAGAAGCCGTTACACAGATCCTCAACGCTATCTTCGGTTGAGCGGGTGCCTCAATGCACTGAAATCGAGCGTGAAGCGTGCCCCCTCTCCGGCGCTGGATTGAATCGACAGTTTGACGGCATATTTTATACAGATCGTGTTGACGATGTCCAGGCCTATGCCGAATCCCCCGCCTCTGTCGCTGACACGTTTGTAACGCTTCAGTATCAGTTGCTGATCCCGGGGCGCGATACCGATGCCTTCATCCGAAACATGCATGATCGCATCGTGCAGTGTAACGGTGATTTTCGTGCCGGCATAGCTGTATTTGATGGCGTTGGAGAGGAGATTTCCTATGAGCCTGTCCGCATCTTCACGTACCATCGTCACATAGGTCGGCTCCAGATCACTCTGGATCACGATCTTTTTACTCTGCGCAATCTCTTCGAAAAAGGCGATATTTTTCTGAATCGCCTTTTTGAGGTCGAAACGTTTGCGTCTCTCTCTCTGCTGTTCGTTGAAGCTGATGTAGGAGAGGGTATTGTAGATGGAGGAGATCTGTTTGGCGCTGATAGAGATGTGTCGCAGCAGTTTCTCTTCGCCGCAACGCTTTTTTTTGAGTGCGGAGACACTCATGAGCAGGGCTGTGACGGGGGTATTGATCTCGTGTGTGGCATCTTTGATGAACCGGTTGAGCGATGCGATCCTCTCTTTGGCGGGACGCAGCAGAAGACGGCTCAGGAGGTAGCCGATGAACGCGACAAAGAGCATCGCACCCAGCATCGTCAGTGCGATGAGAAGTTTGAGCTGGTGAAGCTGTGAAGGCATCCGGATATCTTCAGTGACGATCCAGGCGATATTTTGCAGCGGTTGTCTGAGCTGTTTGAGCATCTGCACAAAAGTAGGTTGCATGTTTATCTTTTTGGAGAAATCGCGAACCGGATGGACGAGATTAGAGGCGACGACAGAACGGTTCTGGTCGAAAAGTCCCACTTTGAGCTTGTAGCGGGAGGGGTCGAAACGGTATGGCTCGCCGTTCATGCATGCGTCACGCAGATCCATCTCGACACTCAGCAGGGTGTTTTTGAGATCTTTTTCACAGGTCATCTTCGCTTCGGCGGCTGCTTTGTTGTAGTAGAGGATGGCGATGATCGCCATCAGGATAAACGACGAGAGTGTATAGAGCAGGATAAAACGGGTTAGCGCCTTTTTCTCTTCATGGTTCATAGCTGTATCCGATACCTCTGACGGTTCTGATCTTCTCTTTGCCGATGATATGGCGCAGGTTTTTGATATAGACACGCAGTGTCGCATCGCTGGGGAGCTCTTCATATTTCCAGATATTCTGTGTCAGTTCATCGGTGGAGAGGAGTCGGTGCGGATGGTTGATGAAGTAGTGGAGTATCTGCGCCTCTTTCTGGGAGAGTGTGGTGGTATTTCCTGCTGCATCGGTGACAAGCCGCTTTTCATGATCGAACGTGTGCTCACCGTCGAGTGCCACTGCCTGCTCCGCTTCGATATGGTAGCGTTTTTTGATATTGTTGATGCGCTCTTCGAGCTCCTCGAGTTCGAACGGCTTTTTGATGTAGTCATCGCAGCCGGCGGTGAATCCCTTCTTGAGATGTTCGAGATCCTGATAAGCGGTGATGAAGATGGCCGGTGTCTGGCGGTGATAACTTCTCACTTCCCTAAGCAGATCGATACCGTTGATATAGGGAACGTTGATGTCGAAGAGGAAGAGGTCGAACTGTTCCGCATCGATCGTGGCGAGTGCTTCCCTGCCATCCATGCAGAGTGTCGTATCGTAGCCGCATTCGCAGAGATAGTCATAGATGAGATCGGAGAGGATCGCATCGTCTTCTAGCAGAAGTATTCGCATGCTGTCACCTTTACCGGATATTTGGATAACATGATTATACACTCTCTTTGTGCAGGGTTTGTGTAAAGGGGATTGCCGCCGGATCTCCGGCGGCGGGGACGCCTCTCTCAGAGAGAAGCCCGTACGATTTTCACCGCTTCGACCATATTGCTCAGACTCGGTCTGACCTCTTCCCATTTGCGGGTTTTGAGGCCACAGTCTGGATTGATCCAGAGCTGCTCTTTGGGGAGGACCTCCAGCAGCGCGTGGATCTGGTCGACGATCTCATCGACACTCGGTATACGCGGTGAGTGGATGTCGTAGACACCGGGGCCGACCTCTTGCTTATACCCATGTTTTTTGAAGATTTTAAGCAGTGCGTTACCGCTTCTGGCGGTCTCTATGGAGATGACGTCGGCATCCATCGCTTCGATGGTATGGATGATGTCGTTGAACTCGCTGTAACACATGTGGGTGTGGATCTGTGTTTCGGGCTTCGCTTTCGAAACGGCGATCTTGAAGTCGCGCACCGCCCATGCTTCATATTCGGGGATATTTTCACCTCGGAGCGGATACCCCTCTTTGAACGCCGCTTCGTCCACCTGGATGATTTTGATGCCGGTCTTTTGCAGATCGTCGACTTCGTCACTGAGCGCGACGGCGATCTGTCTGCTCACCTCGCTGCGGGGCATGTCGTCACGTACGAAAGACCAGTTCAGGATCGTGACGGGACCTGTGAGCATCCCTTTCATACTCTTTTCTGTCTTGCTCTGCGCGTAGGTGATCCAGTCGACGGTCATCGCTTCGGGACGGCTGATATCACCGTAGATGAAGGGTGGTTTGACGCAGCGGCTGCCGTAGCTCTGCACCCAGCCGTTTTGGCTGAAGCCGTAGCCTTTGAGCTGCTCACCGAAGTACTCGACCATATCGTTGCGTTCCGGTTCACCGTGCACCAGTACCTCCAGCCCGATCTCTTCCTGAAACGCTACACAATCGTCGATGTAGGCTTTCATGACCGCTTCATACGCTTCCTGGTCGATGGTGCCGTTTTTGTACGCTTTTCTGGCTTTTCGGATCTCGGGTGTCTGGGGAAAAGAGCCGATCGTCGTTGTCGCAAGCGGCGGGTACCTGAGTGCTGCATGCTGCAGGAGGATACGCTCCTCGAAGGGCATGTCGCGCTCTGTTCTGTCGAGTGTCGCGATGCGCTCGAGGACCGCTTTGTCGTGGATGCGTGTCGATGCACGGCGGGCGAGATTGGCTTCGACATTGGCTTCCAGTTTCGCTCTGTCGGTATCTGTGAGATTTTCGCTGCCGTTATAGAATATTTTAGAGATGAGATGCAACTCATCCAGCTTTTCGACCGCGTAACTGAGCCATGACCTGATCTCGGGATCCATCTGCGCTTCATAGCGTAGTGAGAAAGGAACGTGCAGCAGTGAACATGAGGTACCGACCGCCAGGCGCTCTTTGGGGATGAATGTTGCGATCTGCGTCATGATGTCGATGCTTTTGGTGATATCATTGATCCAGATATTGCGTCCGTCGACGATACCGACGATCAGCGTTTTGTCGCTGGCAGCGATCTTTTCGAGGTTATCGAAGTTTTTGGGACCATGCACAAAATCGAGCGCAAGTGCATGGACAGGGGTGTGCAGTAGTGCAGCGGTTGCTTCGCATGCATGCTCGAAGTAAGTCGCGACGACGATTTTGATATTCTCATTCACGCCGGCGAGCGTGTCATAGGCGATCTTGATGAGCGGCTGAATTTTTGGGTCTATATCGGTCACGAAGATCGGTTCGTCAAACTGTATGACAATTTCGTCGCCAAGCATTGAAATCTCTTTCATGAGTTGTTCATAGAGAGGCATTATCTTGCCGAATAGCTCCCATGTTTCGCCTCTGTCGATCTTTTTGGAAAGTCCCAGAAATGTCAAAGGGCCGATCAGGTTGATCTTGGCGTTGTAGCCCGCAGCTACGGCTTCACGATAGTCACCGATCACTTTGCTACTGTCGAGGCGGTAGCTGTCGTCGCTGCTCAGTTCCGGTACGATGTAGTGGTAGTTGGTGTTGAACCACTTGGTCATCTCCATCGCGAAGGTATCGCCGGTACCGCGTGCCATTGCGAAGTAGCGCTCTGTGGGATCTTCGATCTTGCGAAAACGCTGTGGTATGGCACCGAGCATGACGGCGGTGTCGAGCATGTTGTCGTAGAGGGAGAAGTCGTTGACGCTGACCAGATCGATGCCGGCCTTTTTCTGATACTCCCAGTGGCGAATCCGCAGCTCTTTTGCAACTTTTTCGACCTCTGTAAAGGGTGCTTTCCCGCTCCAGTACGCTTCGAGGGCGAACTTGAGCTCGCGCTGCTCCCCGATACGGGGAAATCCGATAGTATAGTTTTTGAACATAGTATATCCTTTTAGTATATGTGATAGTTTTTAGCGTGTGGGGTAAAAGGATAGACGGGGAGGGTGCGTTCCGGTACGGCGAAAGCTGAAAAAACGGCAGTTGCAGGTGCACCTGGGGATCAGCTTAACCAGCTTGAGAAGCAGTAGGGTACGTTTGCAGAAGTAACGGTTACAGTGACAGGGTCGGGAAGGGGAGGGCGAGGGTTCGCAAAGCGGCGCGAAAAGTGCCTCTTCAAGAGGCGGCGGATCTTCATTTTCCTCCTCATCGGAACCAAAGAAGCGCGTATGGGAGCACCGAAAACGGCTCTGCTGCGCATGCAAGCGGGGTACCACGGCATGTGCGAGTATGGCTGCAAGCGTAAAGTAGCGTTTGCCGAAACCCTTTGGAGCACGCATTCTCTTTCTCCCATGAAATTTTTCGCATTATGGTCTAAGTTTGTTGAAAAGTCGTTGAAGGTGATATATACATGCTGTTTCGGGTTACCATTTCCGGAAAAGGGCAGGAGTTTTCACAGTAGTTGAGATAAAATAGCACGAACAATAGATCCGGAGGTCTACATGCGGCAGGAGTCCAGGGGGTTGCTTTATGGTTGGATACTGGCGGTTTTCGAGGGGCTTTTTCCGATCCTCTCGCAGTTTATCCTCCGTTACATGGGCTCTCTCTACGCCTACGCCTTTTCGATCACGGTGGCGATGTTCTTCCTGCTGGGGTATCTGGCGTTTCGGCGTAAGCTCTCGGAGCTCTTTTGCAAAGAGGCGCTTTTCGATCTCTTCATGACCGCACTGCTGATCAACCTGATCTTCGTGCTGATCTTCGCAGGACTGCGTTATACTACTGCTGCCAATGTTTCGGTCATTTTGATCATGCAACTCTTTTTCGCGTGGCTCTATTTCAACGTGCTGGGGCCGGAGAAGCTGGGCGTGCTGCCCACGATCGGAGCATTTCTGATGGCACTGGGCGGGATCATCGTCGTCTTTCCGGAGGATTTTCACTTCAACAGGGGAGATCTGCTGGTGCTGCTTGCCGCGGCGATCGCACCCGTGGCAAACTTTTTTCAGAAGCGTGCACGGGAATATGTCAGTGCCGAAACGGTGCTTGCGTTTCGCAATACGGTTGCCATTCCCATACTGCTCCTGCTGGCATGGTTTTTCGATCCGCCGCTGCAAGAAGCGTCGCTCCTGCATGCATTGCCCTATATCCTGCTCAACGGCTTTCTTGTCTTTACGATCGCCAAGATCCTCTGGGTGGAAGCGCTGCATCTGACCTCGATCACGAAATTGAGTGCGATGGTGAGCCTGATACCGCTCTTTACACTGCTCTTCGCATGGGTTATCATGGGTGAGGTTCCGACACTGCGTCAGCTGGCGGGCGCGGTACCGGTCATCGTCGGTGCGGTGCTGATCGGGCAGAAAGAGCAGGCGTGATATAATCTATTTACGAAAAAGGAGGAGAAGATGGAACTCAAAACACATCTCAAGATCGACAAAACCCTTTGCGGGGAAGTGGTGGAACTGGATGAGGGATACGCGAAAGTGGAACTCAAAACGACCGATGTCATGCGTGCCGATGCCGAGGGTCTGGTACACGGTGGTTTCACCTTCGGCGGCGCGGACTACGCAGCGATGGCCGCTGTCAACGACCCCAATGTGGTTTTGACAAAGAGCGAATCAGAGTTTCTGGCACCTGTACGTGTGGGTGAAGCGATCGTCTTCGAAGCCAATGTACTCCAGAGCGACGGCCGCAAAGTGAAACTGGAAGTGACGGGAGATGTGGAGCAGACGACCGTCTTTCGCGGTACCTTCTTTGCGACGATTCTCAAAGAGCATGTATTGAGTCTCTGAGATGGAGAGGATGAAGATCGCCGTCGTCGGTGCCGGCGGGGTAGGGGGCTATCTGGCCGGGAAACTGACACAACAGGGGCTTGCCGACGTGCGGCTCTTTGCCAGAGGCGCCCATCTGGCAGCGATCCGGGATCATGGGCTTCATATTTATGATGCGGATGAGCGTTTCGTCGTCTATCCGGATACCTCAGAGCCGGTGGAGGGGGAACGGTTCGATGTCATCTTTCTGGCGGTGAAAAGTTACGACTTTGAAGCGGCATCTGCACAGATCGCTCCGTATGTCGATGAAGAGACGGTAGTCGTCCCGCTGGCAAACGGCGTTGACCACAGGAGACGGATCGAAATGTTGCTGGAGCGGGGCGTGGTCTGCGAGGGGTGTCTCTATATCATCTCCCATATCGAGGCGCCGGGTATCATACGCAAAAAATCGCCGCTCTTTTATATGTTATTCGGAAGGGAAGAGATCACGCCGAAGATGGAGGCGCTGGCGCAGCTGCTCAACGAGAGTGGCTTGAAAACGAAATTGACTGCGGATGCGCGCTACGAGTGCTGGAAGAAGTATCTCTTCATTGCCACCTTCGCCACGCTGACAGCATGTCACAGGCTCCCGATGGATGCGGTCTACAGGGAGCACCCGGATGAGGTCGATGCCGTGCTCGATGAGGTGACAGGGGTGGCAAACGCGCTTGGTGTACCACTGGGTGAAGCGGAGAAGGCCAAAGTGATCAAACAGGCAGAAAACCTGCCTGAAGGTGCCAAAACATCGATGCAGCTCGATTTCGAAGCAGGGAAACGTACGGAACTGGAGAGTCTGAGCGGGTACGTGGTGCATGCGGCAGAGGCGCATGGCCTACGCGTGCCGCTGATGCGAAACTGTTATGAGAAGCTGTTGCGGGAGGAGGGTGCCGGAGCATAGCTGCGGGAGAGCGCTTTAACGCTCTCTCTTGGTACGGCTGATTCTGGAAGCGAGTTGTGCCGAGAGTTGCTCCATCTTGCTGATGTACTTCTCCCGTTCATGGTAAAGTTCCGCTTTCTCCGCTTCGAGCGCCATCTCTTCACGAAGCAGTTTATCTTCTTTGGTTGTCAGTTTTTCATACTTTTCACGCATCTGGGCCAACTCTTTGTCCAGTTTGTGAACATCTGCCATAAGTGCATCGTAATCTTTTTCATATTCCTGCATCTCTCTGTCTGTCTCCGCCTGCAGGTAAAGCTTGCGTACGCGTTTCGCTTTGGTCAGTTTGGTATGCAGCGTATGCTCCGCTTTGCGCATAGCCGATGCAAGATCAAGTATCTCACTCTCCAGAGGTTCCAGTTTGCTGCGCACCTCTTTCAGTTGTGCATCGATCTCTGCGATCTTTCCGGTGATTTGATCCATCTTCTCGGTAAATTTGGCGACCGATTTTTCTACTTCTTCAAACGTTTTTTTCATGGTTGACTCCTTGATCTGAATTTTAAATGTTAATGTAGAAGCAGTATAGCACAATCACCGCTATCTGTCTGTACGCTGGGTAGCAGAAGAGGGGGCAATCCTCCCATCTTTCGCGATCTATGGTAGCAGTGCTCCGCCCACGACTGAAGAGTCGATATGCTGCTAATTGGGATGGATTCTTGTAAATTTACTGCCTTCGAGCGTGAGGTTGTACATGAGCCCTTTGTTGCCAAAGACAAACGCCACGATCGGTTTTTTGAAGTCGATTGTGCTGATATCCGCTCCGGCACCCCATTTGGCGATGGCGATCGAACCGTCCACACCCGCTTTCCAACCCTCGCTCTGTTGAAAGTTTCGCAGGGCCTCTTTGGTCATAAAAGCGATGATAATCGACTTTTGCTGTACGCCCAGCTGCAGCCCTACCGAAGCGGATACAGTGTTGTAGTAGGCGACAGTCCTGCCTTTGATGCGAAGCACACCTTCTCCATATTCACCGCCTATGCCGATACCCGCTTTGTATACTTTGGGAAAGACCAGATACCCTTCCGCTTTTTGCAAAAAGGCACGCGCGCCTTTGACTTCCTGATAAAACTGGCTCAGAGCCATATCCGCTTCGGCGTCTAGCACCGCGGCGGGCTTGGCAAAAGAGGCCAGTGGCAACAAAAGCAGCATGAGTGTGATCCATATTTTTGATGATAGCTGATACATGTTCTCTCCTGTGGAAAAATTGCTATTATGGCAATAGTATACCACTTTGCCGTCGTCATTATGTTAAACATTTGAATGTAAATGTGTGCGGCAGTATAAAATATGCTATCATGGGGAGAGGAGAAAGAGATGGGATACTATATCGATGCGCTCACCCGACTGACACGGATACCCGAAACTGCACAAACCACACCTTCGCAGAAAAGGGCACAGGTGGCGCAGATAGTGCAAAACAGTGCTGTGGACAGCGTCAATTTTTCCCGGCAGGCACAGGATCTCTTTGGGATCTCCCGGGCCGACACTTTTTTTGATGCGACCTTCGGGCTGCCGGCCACGTTAAACAGTTCGCAGAAAAAAGAGCTGTCGCAGTTACAGGAGCAGCTGCGCCGACTTCTCCCTGCCGATACTTCGCCACTGGAGAGTTCCCAGATCTTTGGCAGCATGAAAGATCTGCTTGCGCGCGCAGAGGTGAATGCCTCGTCCAGCCAGCTTGCAACACTGCAGGATGCCATCCACTCCTATGTCTATGCAGAGTCCGTGGGCAATCTCTTTGGAAGCTCCGACACCCTGCAAAGCGGTGGCAGTCTCACAACGCTGCTGGCTTCAGGGCTCAGTGACGAAGAGCAACAGCGTCTGGGAAAACTCTCACTGCAGCTCAATCGTCTCTTTTTTACCGGTGCAGAAGATAGCTTCCTCCCGCTTCTGGAAGAGTACAATACGCTTTATGGGCTAAACACTCCCAGCCGGGAGGATCTTCTCAAAGCCTCCACACTTTTTGATACCCGAAACACCCTGCTGGCACAGACACTTTCGCGCCGAAGTGCTCCTGAAACGTATAGCGGCTTGCGCGCCTGAAGGGCGGTGTAGTGCGTGACGATGCGACGAACGCTTCTGCGATATGGCTGCACGCTGCTGATACTTTCTGTAGCCGGTGTGGCCGGTTGGCTGTGCTATTATAGATATAGTGACCCGTTGACCATACTCAAAAGGCATGCGAGCCCGATCATCGAGTGCTCACGCAGGCAACTCACCATGTCTGCACTTCCCCCGCATCGTCTCTAGGGTTTTCAGAGTTGCCCATATTTTATGCGCCCCATGAAGCGGCGATCGATGTTTGAGCAAATATCCAGAGATTTTGTCCTATAATCCTGAGATAATCTCGAGTATGGTTTATGAAGGTTCGCAGTGGGAAAATTTGGCTATGCAGGCTATATGATCGTATTTCTCATCGTAACCGCACTGCATCTGCTGCTGTTACGCAGCACTGTGGAGAGAATGCCCGTTGTAGCTCAGCCCAAAGCAGAGATCTGCCGCATCACACTCTCGCACGCGGCACTGCAAAAACCGCCGCCGCCCGTCATTCCGTCTGCACCGCAAGTAGCACCTGTTCAGCCTCCTGCACCCAGAGCAAAGCCTCCGGAACCCGTACCAAAGCCCAAAAAAAAGCGTGTCAGACATATACAAAAAGTGCTTCCAAAAACGCCGCTTTCTCAAAAAAAGTCTGCACCTGCGCCAAAACCACTTCCCTCGAGACAGACAGCGCCTGAAAAACAGATTGATACAGCGACGCTCAAAGCACACTATATCGCGCTTGTACGTCAAAAAATAGGTGAAAATCTCTACTACCCCAAATTGGCAAAACGTATGCGCATCCAGGGGGAAGTGGATGTGGCATTTGTGGTGCTTGGCAGTGGCGAAGTCACCGGAGTGCGTATCCTCCGGGCACCGCGGGAGGTGTTGGCACGGGGCGCGGCAAGGACCATTGGCAACCTGAAACTACCGCCCGTTCCCAAAGCACTCGGCCCGCAACTGGAGCTTTCCATACCGATAGAATTCAAACTGCAAAAAGGATCAAGATGAATATCATGCACTATATCGAACAGGGTGGGGTGATCATGTACATCCTCCTCTTTCTCAATATCCTCGGTTTTACGACGATGATCGTCAAGTTTATCCAGTTTCTGATAGCCCACAGGCGTGTCGGGCAACTCGCAGACGCGATCTATGCCGGCATCTCGGAGAAAGAACAAGAAGCTCAGGAAGTGCTGGGCAGGGAGATAGTGACGGAGAAGCTGGTCTCTTTCGAGCGGGGGCTCAGCACGGTGCGGATCATCGCATCGATCGCACCGCTTCTCGGGCTTCTGGGGACGGTCATCGGCGTGCTGGAAGCGTTCAATGCCATCAGCAGGTACGGCCTGGGGGATCCGGGCGTTTTCGCCGGCGGGATCTCTCTGGCGCTTGTCACGACAGTGGGCGGTTTGGTGGTGGCGATCCCCCACTACATAGGGTACAACTATCTCATCAGCATGCTGGACAAGATCGAAGCGAAACTGGGGCTTGCCCTGAGTGAGAGAATCTTCCGATGAAACGCCGCGAACATCTCTCCCCCGATCTGACGCCGTTGATAGATGTGGTCTTTTTGATATTGATCTTCTTTCTGGTCAGCGCCACCTTCAAAAAAGAGGAGCTCGCCCTCATGCTGACCCTGCCCGATACGCAGAGTGCCGCGGAAGAGATCAGAAAAGAGGAGATCAGCATCGAGCTGAGCACTGACAGTGTGGCATACAGGGGGAAAAAGGTCGATTTCGAAGCGCTCGACAGATTACTGGAAGCGGTGAAAGAGAAGTCACACCCTGTCAATGTCCGTATAGACAAACAGGTGCCGTACGAGCGCGTCGTGAAGCTGCTGGATCTGCTCAACAAACACAGCCTGAACAACCTCGCACTGGAGACACACCGGGAGCGGTAGCCTGCCCCGTGTGAAAAAGAAGGCGTTTACAGCGCCTTCCTGGCCGCGTCTTCCGCCATCTGTGGCCATTTGAGTCGGGTGCCGCCCAGCATGTGGAAGTGCAGATGCGGTACTTCCTGCCCTCCGTCAGGGCCGTTGTTGGTGATGAGGCGGTAACCGTTCTCATCCAGCTCCATGATTTTGGCGACCTCCTGGATAAAAGGGGTCATCTTCGCCATCATCTCCGGTGAGACCGACTGAAAGTTGGGGACATGCTCTTTGGGGATGATGAGTATATGAATCGGTGCTTTGGGGAAGATATCATGAAAGGCGAGAAATTCGTCGTTTTCATGGACTTTGTTGGCGGACATTTCGCCGTTGACGATTTTACAGAAGATACACATGTTTTTTCCTTGCGATTTCGTTAAATTGAACCCTCTGAATCATTCACTTCTCTCAAACGGCTTCACGGCGGGTACCCCAAAATTTCGGGGAAATTTTGACCCTACCGCTGCAGATGTTGTT
>JANTHT010000011.1 GCA_024762235.1 Sulfurospirillum sp. | reverse complement strand
CTAAAAACGAACAATCTCTACAAACTTGGTACGCAGATACTCTTTTTCAATGCACCGTTGCTGCTGTTGGTAGAACCGCATGCACGCCTCCTCTATGGAGTCTCGCTGCTCTTGTCACTGGCTGGAATCTACATGATGGCCAAATACTATGAGAGAGTCTATGGCAGTGCAAACTATTACTCCGTTACGGGAATCACACTTGTCACACCCTATGCGGCACTCTTTTTGACGATCTACTTCACAGCGCTGGCACTCTATCCTCCGTTTCCCAATGCAATCTTCTTTCTGGAGGGCATACTGCATGCAACGGTCGATCCGTTGTGGTATCTGGTCACCATCGTGATATTTTTCGGCAATTTTCTGATAGCAGTCAGAGTCATGGCCAGAACCGTATTCGGTAAACCCAATCCCAATATACACTATATTGATGTGACGCCAAAAGAGAGACGTTTGCATCTTCTTATTTTAATCATATTCATTGCCCTGAGTCTGAAAGGGTTACAGGAGGTACTCGCATGAGTTTACAAAAACATCTGGACGCTGTCAAAGACAGTGTACCGCACTACTGGCCTATCGGCACTTTCATACATCACAACCCGCTCAAAGGTTTTGAGCATCTGAATTTCAAAGAGGGTCTCGAACAGGCACAGAAAATCTTCGGCGGAAAAGTCTATATGGAACCGGCGTACTACCTCTCACTCTACAATGAGGGGAAGATTGCACCAAAGCACCTCGAAGAGAATCTGCAGTATATGCTGGACAAAACAGACTATGCTGCCTATGTTCAGGAGGCAAAAAAGTTTATACTTGACATAAGCCCCAAATGGGAGAGCCTGAGAAACTATGAAACACTCAAGGTGACCTCCCTGGATGAATCGCTTGTACGTTATCTGACTGAACATTCGATCTACAACGACCATGATGCCTGGCTGGCGTCGCTTTGCAAGCACATGACACTCTATGAGGTGCATGATGCCATCTTCGGGACCAGTGAAAAAGAGTTGATAGAGAAAGACACCATAGAGTTTCTCTCCCGTTTTCTCGATCAGCAACAAACCACTCTCAGTATGCAGGACAGAGACCTGGGGATGTTCAAAACTTTCCAGCTCTATGAAGATATCGATTATGTAACCGATGCAGAATCATACGTGCACGAAGTACTTGAGGAACTCAAAGTCAGGGATCCGCAAAGTTATTTTCTGACACATCTACTCAAACTGCACGGATGGGCAGGATATATCAAGTATCGCTCAGGAGACAAGGATTACTACCCGCAACGGGTACATCCCTCCACACTGATGGACTACATGGCGATCAGACTGCACTTTGAACGAAAATATATGCACAAAGAGGAGATCAACAATTTCGACAAACTCGATGCCTATATGCGCGAGAACCGATCGTATGCGATATTGAAACTTTTACAATCGAAAGGAAAATTGACCGGTACATACAACGATGCGCTGGAGGATAAAAAGGATTTCGATCAGATTCTCTCAGACTATATCTCAGAACAGATCAGTCTCGACGCACTGAGGATTCAACAAGTTAAAGAGGCACTTCCCGAGCTCGCGCGCGCTTTACCCAAATTCTGCGAATTTATCACATTTCTGAAAAGGGAAGAAGGGTTCCTCTGGCTCAAGTCACTTGAAGATACCTATATTCACGAACATGTCGAGGCATTTACGCAATCGCACACTTATGACGAAAAGCCCTTCTCCGCCACGCTTTTTTGTCTCGATGTCAGATCGGAAGTGATTCGAAGAAACATAGAGGCAAGCGGTCCGCACAAAACATATGGTATCGGTGGATTTTTAGGTATTCCCATCTCGTTTGTCCCCTTCGACAAATCCCATCAGCTCAACCTCTCTCCGGCTTTTATCAAACCGCACAACCTGGTCTTTGAAGTACCTGTCGAACCACATGAGGAGTATAACCGAAAAAAGAAGTTTAGCAAAACTGTCAAGAAGGTATTGACAGACCTGAAAAACAACCCCTATACACCATATATACTTGTAGAATCAATCGGGTGGCTGTTTGCGGTAAAACTGTTCGGCAAGACATTTTTCCCGAAAAGAACAGAGATGCTTTTCAAAAAATTTGAACCGGTGAAACCAAAAACCAGCTATACGCTGGATAAGCTGGAACCCGAAGAGGTAACGAACTATCTGAAAAAACTCTATCATGATATCATCAAAGAGGTTCTCGTAACACAATCAGACAGAGTCTACAGTGACGAAGATATTGATGCCCTTTACGAACATCTCATCTTCGGCGAACCGCTGCACGTCAAGATCTCGCAGTCTATGCTCGATGAGCTGATCTACGCCTATCATATCACACCGGAAGATTATGAGGAGCAAAAAGAGAAACTCATGAAAGTCGGTTTTACCCTGGAAGAGCAGTTGACCTACTTCGAAAATCTACTCAAAACAATCGGTTTAGTCAAAGATTTTCCAAGATTTGTCATCATCACCGGACATGGCAGTGTTTCAGACAACAACCCTTTCGAGTCGGCACTTGATTGTGGAGCATGCGGCGGTAATGTCAGCCTGCCAAACGCCAGGTCACACTGTATGATCGGCAACAAACCCGAAATTCGTACGATGCTCAGAGAAAGAGGTATTGATATTCCGGATGAGACACACTTCCTGCCTGCGCTACACAACACAACCACAGACGAAGTGACATTTTACGATAAAGAACAACTTGACCATGAGGCTTTGCAGCAACTAAAAAGTGTCGAAGAGGATTTTAAAAAAGCAGCACACCTATCTCGTATGGAACGGTTGTCAGTACTTCCAAATGCCGACAATGAAGAAGATATTTTCCTCAAGACGATGGATTGGTCTGAACCAAGACCGGAATGGGGACTTGCCAGAAATATGGGTGTCTTTGCAGGCCCCCGCGAGAGCATCCGGCACTTGAAGTTCGAAAACAGACTCTTCCTGCATTCATACGATGCTGATATTGACACGGATGATGCTGAAATATTGACACGTATCTTTAACGGTCCCCTTGTTGTCGGGGAGTGGATCAACCTCGAACACTATTTCTCTGTAGTAGATAATGCCATCTACGGTGCCGGCTCAAAGGTTTACCACAACATCGTATCCAAAGTCGGTGTTTACAACGGTAACTACAGTGACCTGAAAATAGGCCTTCCTACACAGTCTGTGCTGTTGGAAGGCAAAGCTTACCACGAACCGGTCAGACTGCTCACCTATATGGAAGCACCTCTGGAGAAAGTGGGAAAAGCGGTTGAAAATTCGAGTGCAAAAGAGTTCATTCTTAACGAGTGGATACGCCCTGTAATCATAGACAAAGAAGCCCGAAAAGTCTACTCCTATGAATACGGAGATTTCAAAGTGATCAAAGAATTTTGATATAATAACAGTCAAAAGCAATAAAAACTTAAAAAAGAAAAGGAAAAATATGTATACGATTCATGTAGAAAATGAGTGCTCTTGCTTCAAGAAGAGCGGATTTGAAAACGATCTCACTTTTGAGACCAGAGAAGAGGCACACATGAGAGCGAAAGTGATGGAGTGCCGCATGAACCAGGAGTTCTGTTTCAAACACTATTTTGAAGCAGTCGACATGGGGGACAAAATCGTGATCCACAGTACAGTCAGACCCGATGATGACGAAGATGACGATGCACCGGACATCAAAGAGCTGATGGCAAAAATTCCGGTAACTATTGGCTTCAACGATGAAGAGGAAACACCGCATGGAGGCTGCTGCGGCGGAGGGAAATGCGACTGATACTATAAAACCATAAAGCCAGGCGGGAGCGAATGCACCCGTTTACGGTTTTTGAAGGCTAAACTGCGGGAAGGAGAGAAAAGGGAACTTTTTCGCAAGAGACGCCGCCCCTTTTTCGATCGACTCACCGATGAAAATCAGCATCGATTTCCCCTCATAGTCTGGTAACTCTTCATAACTCACATCTCCAAACGCATAATTAACGAAAAGAGGATTGGGTATATCCTTTGTTCGCACAACCCCTTTCACTCTGTAGATATTGTCCGGCAGCGCTTGCAGCAGCGCATCGATATCGGCAAAACTGAGATCTGCAGGCAGATATGCCACTTTTTGTGTCAGTGCATCTTTTGCCGTATGATCATGGTGGTGGGAATCGCTGGCTAACCGAATCACATCATCAGGCGTATAGACACCTTCAAACACTTCCGGGTCAACAACTCCCTGTTTTGCTTTATATATCTTGTAGTTTTTGAAAACGGGTTCGCCTGTCAATGTATTTTTGATATTATAACGCTCTTTAATCTCTGCAATCTCTGCCTCTACATTCTTGAGCTTCTCTTCATCTACCAGGTCGATTTTGTTGATAACAATGATATTGGCGCCACCTATTTGATAAAGTGCAGTCGAATTGTTTTTGTAGTTGTCGAAGTTTTTGGCATCGACAACACAAATCACGCCTTCAACAGCGATACCGAGATTTTGCAGAGACATGAATATCGGGAAGGGCTCCGAAGCACCTGATGTCTCTACAAAAATAATCTCGGGATGGTATTTATCGATAATCTCGATCACACCACTTTCGAACTCCTGTGCCAGTTGGCAGCAAATGCACCCTTCCGAAATTTCCAGCACTTCGCTATGGACATTTGTCAAAATTTGACTGTCAACGCCTACATCTCCGAATTCATTGACGATAACGGCGATTTTTTTATCTGAAAAATATTTTTTGACACTGTTTAAAAGGAGCGTTGTTTTACCTACTCCCAAAAATCCTGTGATGACGAAAGATGAGATCATTTACTTCTCCGGATGTTTAGATTGAGATATAAAAAGAGTATTGTATTAGAGAGTCTGCAGCCATGCCGCGGCATAGCTGCTTTGTAGTTGTTATGCCTCCACGGCAGGAGCTTCCAGGATCTGTACCAATCCCACTTCATCGGCCCACTCTGCAGTCAGGTCGAAAGCTGCAGAAGCTGTATCGAGGTTTTTCTGGATCAGATCCATCTTCTTCTTAAACTTTTTCTCAATAACTGAGTCAAGTGTTGCCGTACCGCCCGATGCGGTATATTTCTTGAGGAATCTATCCTTGATACCCTCTTCAATGGCAGGCTTGCTGACCGTACCGAGCGCACCGAAGAGTGCACCGAGCATCGCCATGTTTGTCGCAAGTTCCGTACCCGCTTTGTCTATTGCAAATTGCGTGAAATCTTTAGTCAGTACTTTGACATTCAGATTGTCGAGAATCTTTTTATCGGTATCCGTCAGCAGATCGGTATCGCTGTTGATGATAATCAATCCATTCTCTTTGACACCTGCATAAAAAGGCATCGTATAGGATTTACCCATCGTGATAACCTGCGGATGATAAATCATTACGATATCCGGATAGATCACTTCACCTCTGTCGTAGATCGGCACAGTACCTATTCTCGCATAACTTTCAGAAGGTGCCATACGTTTCTCTGCACCGAAGAAAGGATTAGAAACCGCATAGTACCCTGCTGTATCCGCTGCGGTAGCTGCAATATGTGCTGCTGTCACCGCACCCTGCCCGCCGAGTGCGGGCATTCTGATTTTGATTGAATCTTTTGCCATTATAAAAGCCCCTTTTCTTTGCATTGAGCCAAATACGCTTCGGCTTCAGGTGATACATATTTATACAACTGAAATCTCTCTTTGTCCTGCTCTTTCATTTCGCCCAGACCATCATTGGCATTCAGGCCGATTTCCAGAATACAAGGTGTATAGATATTGATAAAAGTCGGTCCGATCTCTCTGGCAATCAAAATTGCCTCCCTGACTACTTTAGCAACCGCTTTGGGAGCAGATGCAGTGATATTAACAGAATAGTGACATCCTGAGGTTTTCGCAAGTTCCCACATCGGTACTTTTTCAAACTTTTTACCCGTAGGTGCCATTTTAAAGACCTGCCCTTTAGCCGTCATACCCGATTCCTGGCCACCTGTATTGGCGTAAACTTCATTATCGAAACAGATCGTCGTCAGTTTCTCCTGTCTGAAGAAAGATTGCAGTGTATAGTCGAGCCCGATATCAACAGTTGCACCGTCACCGGCAAGTACGACAACATCTTTCTGTCTATCCGGGAATCTCCACTCCAGTACTCTTTTGATACCGGATGCAACAGCATTCTGGTTACCGAAGAGTGAGTGCACTGTATGCAGTGCGATATGGGGGAACATCAAAGATGTACACCCTGTGGAGTTGACGATGACTGTCTCTTCCGGTGTCGGAAGTGACGCAAGTACATATCTGAGTGCCATTGCCTCAGGGCAACCTGCACAGAGTGAGTGCTCTTCCAGTAACTCTTTCGTTTCAGAAATCTCTTTAATGCCACGAGGTTTCTCGCGAAATGACGACCAGGTCGCTTTCTCTTCAAGATCGATGATCTCTTGCGGCATGATATCCCTGAATTCAGGGTTAATTTTATATATATCGTATGACATGCTCTATGCTCCTTTTCCGTTGACTTTTTCCAGAACTTCTTTAATGATCGCTTCGGCAGGCATACTCATACCGCCACCGACTTTTGGTCCGCTATATATATCGGCGTCACATTTGCCGTAAATTTTAGCTTTGACATCGTTTGCAAGCCATCCCACAACGTTGAACTCGGGAATGAATGCATGCTTGACGCCTTCAAGCGCTTCTAGCAACTCCGCTTCCGGGAATGGACGAATCGTTCTCAGCTTGATCACTTTGGACTTGATACCCATTTTTGCGAGTTCTCTGTGCGCCTCTTTGGACTGCTGAGAAGCAGTACCGCATGCTACAAATGCGATCTCCGCATCCTCGTCACCCGAAACATGCACGAGTCCCTTCAGAAAATGTTTCGCATAGGGTACCGATCTCTCTACAGCAGAACGAATCTCCCACTGCCATGAAGCATGTGTCGCATAAGAGATATAGTTTGACTTCATGACAAACGGATCTCTCAGAAAACGTCCCGGAGGCATCTCCGAATCGATTGGAGGCAACGGTGCCGCGTAGGGGTCATAAGGATAGAGCGCGATATCGTCATCCGGCAGCATGACCGCTTCTCTGGTGTGTGATACGAAGAAGCCGTCCACGACTGTCACGATCGGTACGTGTACATCCGGTTTTTCAGAGACGCTGAATGCAGCGACCGTCATATCGAACAACTCCTGTACATTTTCTGCGTACCAGATCATCATACCTGTTTCGAGCAAATACTGCACTTCAAGGTTGTCCGGCTGGATCGTCAGCGGAGAGTTGATACCGCGAGCCATCAGAATCAGCTGCATCGGTGCTCTGGTACCGGACCACATCGCAAAGTTTTCCATCGCTCTCAGCGTACCGGGACCCGATGTCGTTGTGACTGTTCTCGCACCGGCCATGGCACAGCCCGCCACTTCACTCATAACACCAAACTCGTTTTCGCCTCTGAAATAGACGCCTACATACCCTTCAGCCCACAACTCACCGATAAGGTGTGCCGCCTCTGACTGCGGTGTAATGGGATAGGAGACAGAAGCATCTACCGTACAGCGCTTTACCGCTTCTTTCACAACTTCCGAACCGGTCATGAAGTGTTTTGTTCTGGGTGCTTCAAAAAGCATATAATCAGTCGATACCAGTCTCTGTCCCGACCAGTTGTGTGTTTTTGTCATATCTGTTATTTTACTCATCTATTCTCTCCTATCCTATTTACCCAGCTCAGCTTTCACTTCTCTGGCAACCTTGATAAATTTTTCCAGGTCTTCCGCATGCTGATCTCTGATTGTCGCCATCGCATCTTCGTGTCCCGACAGAGCACACATCGCTATCGTGTAACAATCGGTCTCGGCACGTACGATTTTCAGTGCGACATTGGCGTAATGGCAATGCACACCGATGAAAATCGCCGCTTTGATATCATTGTGCCATATGGTGAGGTTGGGATGATTCGGATTGATCTCCACTTCCGCGTCGATCTTAGGATACTTGGGTCTGTAATCATACATCGGAATCATCTTCGCATTGAGCACTTCCGCCATCTCTTTGATCAGTTTGGCTTTCTTTTTCGCCTCTTCACTCCATCCGTACAGGACCTGTGGTCCCGGGAAGATCGTTGCATTCTCTCTTGTGAGCATTTGACGTGCGATTTCGCGCATCGCCACCTCTTCATCAACAACATCTTCAAGCAGTAATGCCTTTCCCTCCGGTGGTGTGATCACGCCTTCGTATGTGGCAGCCGGGTACGGTGAATAATACGCTGGGCCTAATTTTGCCATATATTTCTCCTAGTATATAATTTGAATAAAAATCAATGTAACAGTCAAACGTTTCTCTTACGCTTCTTCAGTCTGAACCATTGTCATTGAAATACAGCTTCTGTCTAACAGATCGGTACAGACATAGACGCAGAGGGCGCACCCTTTACAACGGTCTGCATCAACGTATGAACTGTTCTTCTCTTTGTCAAACATCAGTGTGTTTGCTTCCGGGCAGTAGAGTGTGCACATATTGCATTTATATTCTGCACACATATCCGGATCAACTTTTGCGACGTAGTACATGTTTTTCTCCCTGATATTAGAATCTGTTATGCAAGTGTAGTGTTATAAACTTCAGCTAAGCTTATGCAACAAGTGTAGCATCGGCTATTTATTTCACCTTATCCAGTAACCCCGGTAGTGCCTTATCACGTATATAGCCTGAATTATGGGCTATTTAGGATATTTTAACTCCTATTTATATAGCTACAAAACAGAATTTTAAATTTATAAAAAAATATTAAACTGTCACCTTTTTACACAAAAAATTGCTGTTTGCATCAGAACAGATGAACGGTACAGATAGAGACCACGATCTCCAGTCACGGTAATTACGTTATCTGAAACTGTTGCCAAGTTACTCAAGAAGCACTTTTTCCGGCATATCGCAATATAAGTGTCAATTACAATGCATGTTACTAAAAGTTACTTTTTAGAGGATGTAGGATTGGCTGAACGACCCTTTTTTAGTGGTGAATGCGCAGGATTTATGCCTGAAAAGGAGGGTCGGTCAGCAGAGAATCCGGCACTTTCAGGATAAGAGCCCTATATAAATTGCATCCATATAAATATTTTGATACAATACATCTTATGGAAATCAATTATCACTTAAAAGGAGACACATTTATGAAAAAGGGAATGCTCGCACTTTTGACACTCGGGGCACTGGCACTCAGCCTGAATGCATACGATGAAAACGACAGACGTCAGGATATGCAAACGATGGAAGCAGCCATGGGACAGATCCAGAAAGGGATACTCTATAACAACAAATCGCTCGTAGTACAGGGAGTGGACAACCTCAAAACCACAGCGAAAAATGTGCAGATCTCACCCAAGGGAGAGATGGACTATACACCCGCTTTCGCCAAAAGTCAGACCAAAAGTATCATGGTCTATGCCGACAAAGTCAAAGCGGACATCGAAGCGGGGAAAAAGCACAGTGCTGCCGACAACTACACCAAAGTACTCGACCAGTGCATCTCATGCCACAACAAAATCCGAAAGTGGAATCAGTAACGCCCTGCTTTCCTACTTTCTATTTTATGAGCGGAGGATACTCATAGCTGAGTTTCCCCTCTGCTCTTTCACTCACTTCATCCACGCATGACTTCTTTGATATGTTAACCATTCGCTCAATATATCCATGCCCTGCACTTACCTTTCCATTACTTAACTGTGTTACAATAGCTATTATGTCACCAAAGGAATTCTGATGGAAAATTCTCGTAAACCCTCACTTGCAAGGCTTGCGTATATGATACTCTTTTTGATTATCGGACGTTTTGTCTCTGTGATCGTCTTTTTCGCTGCTATTTTTCAATTTGTATATACATGGATCTATCACCAGCCAAATGCACAGGTGCTCGAGTTGACCGCAGCACTTTCAGAGTTTGCAAAGGAGATTATCCAGTTTATCGCATTCAATACCGAAAAGATACCCTGGCCGATCGGCGAGTGGCCGAAAACATGACATCTCTGGTGTATGGATTCCAATGAACTGGCTGGCGCATCTGTTTTTGTCCGAACAAAAAGTCGACTTTCAGATAGGCAACTTTCTGGCAGACCCACTGAAAGGAAAAGTCTGGCAAAACGCCAGCGAAGAGATGCGCAGGGGCATGCAGACACACAAAGCGATCGATGCCTACACCGACAGACATCCTATTGTCTCCCAAAGCAAATCCAGACTGCGGGAAAAAGGCTTGTTAAAACCGGTGATCATCGATCTGACTTATGACTATCTGCTGACAAAACAGTGGGAACTGTTCTGTACCCTCCCCCTCCAGACGTTCACACAAACATTTTACACCCAGGCAAAAATACGCGCCGACCAACTGCCGAAGAGGCCCTCTTCTCTGGTGCACAATCTCGTAGACCACGATCACCTGAACAAGTACCACAGTCCCGCACAGCTGCGTGCCTCATTTGTACGTATCGACAAACGCCTGTCCGCAAAACTTCTGGCCCGTGAACAGGCCGTGGGATATTTTGAAGAGGTCATGGATCAAATCGACAGCCTGGAAAAAGATTTTCTCACTTTTTTCCCCGACCTGGTGCAAAACATCGCCAAAATGCTCAATGCAGATGCCCTCACACACTGGAAGATCTGAAGCCACCCTTTCCAAAAATCAATAGAATCCTCTGAATAATTTGCTGCTCGAACAACATCTGCAGCGGCAGGGTCAAAACGAAGTTTCCTGAAAATTTCCCCGAAATTTTGGGGTACCCGCCGTGAAGCCGTTTGAGAGAAGTAAATTATTCAGAGGGTTCAATAGCCCAAACCGAAATATGGTATCATTGCATACAAGGCGAAGAGGAAAAGGAGACGGTATGCCAGGATCCCATAAAATATTTTATGCCATCTACATCCTTATCTGGATCGTCACGGCGATCCATCCCAAATATCCCGATGACTGGATGCTGGAAAATCTCCTCCCCATACTCTTTTTCCCCGTCGTTTTATGGCTGGACAGACGTTTCGGTTTCTCCCTCTTCGCACTGGGACTCATGCTCCTTTTTGGCGCACTGCATGCCGTCGGAGCGCACTATACCTACGCGGAAGTCCCTTTTTTCGAACCGGTCAGAAACCTTTTTCATCTGGAGCGTAACGACTATGACCGTGTGGTCCATTTTCTCTTCGGACTGCTGCTTTTTCGACCGCTTTTTGAGATACTCTCACACTTTGTCACCCGTGCCGGTGTCGCCGTTTTTTTCACATTCTGTATGATCGTCGCCATCTCCGATCTCTACGAAATACTCGAATGGGTTGCGACGATGCTCTTCCATCCCGATCTGGGTATCGCATTTCTGGGTACACAGGGAGATCTCTGGGATGCTGAAAAAGATATGCTCGCAGCGGTCATCGGTGCAGCGATCAACGCGATCCTCTTTTTAAAACACTATCGACATCTCTTCAGGGAACATACCTCATGGCAGAACTAGGCAAAATCCTCATCTTCACCGGACTCTTTATCGCCATTTTGGGCTTCATCCTCGCTTTCAGCGACAAGATCCCTTTCAACCTCGGCAGACTCCCAGGCGATATCGCCATACAAAAAGAGCACTTCTCCTTCTATTTCCCCATCACCACGTCGATCCTGCTGAGTATCGTATTGTCACTGCTCTTCTATCTTTTCGACAAATTTTTCAGGTAGTCAAATGTGGACGCTGCCCAACCTGCTGAGCCTCTTTCGTATCGCTGCCGCACCCTTTCTGCTGCTGGCAGCCCGGATGGGAAGCGAAAAACTCTTTTTCGCCCTCTTTATCCTCATGCTCCTCTCCGACGCACTCGACGGCATCGTCGCCAGAGCGTTGCATCAGACTTCGGAATTTGGCGCGAGGCTGGACAGCTATGGAGATATCCTGACCTATCTCGCCACCCCTGTGGCTGTCTGGTGGCTCTGGCCGCAGATCATCACGGAGGAGAAGCGCTGGATCATCGCAGCGATCATGCTCTACACCGCCCCGGCCTTCGTGTCACTGTACAAATTCGGCAAACTGGCGAGTTACCACACCTATGTCACCAAAATTTCAGCTGTGCTGATGAGCGCAGGGGTTCTGGTACTTTTGATCTGGAGGGAACCGGCACTTTTTCACGCAGCGGTCTCTTTTCTGCTCCTCGAAGCAGTGGAAAATATTGCCGTCACACTGATACTGCCACAGCAAAAGAGCGACATCCACACCCTCTGGCAGGCACTGCGTTATAGAAAACATTTCTACACTTCCAAAGGTTCGCATGAAGCATGATTATGACCTCATCGTCGTCGGTTCCGGTGCAGCGGGCATGATGGCCGCCATCACTGCAGCCCGAAACGGCAACAGGGTGCTCATCCTTGAAAAACTGGCGCGCCCGGGTGCCAAGCTCAAAGCCACCGGCGGAGGACGCTGCAACCTCACCAACACGCTGCCCAACGAGACCTTCATGGCACACTTTGGTAAAAACGGCCGCTTTATGGCACCCGCACTTGAAGCGCTCGACCATACAAAACTGACCGCCTTTTTCGAAGAGATCGGCGTACCAACACATGCACCCGACGGATTTCGCATCTTTCCCCTCACGCACAACGCCCGGACGATCCTGAGTGCACTCGAAGAGGAGGCAGCGCGGCTGCAGATTGTACTGCTCTGCAATCACAGAGTGACCCACGTCATGACAGACGCCACAGGAGTCACCGGCGTCGCAACGGCAACGGAACGGTTCATGGCACCGCATGTCATCCTCGCCACAGGAGGACTGGGGTACCCCATGCTGGGCGCCGAAGGGGACGGTCTGGAGATGGCACGAAGTCTGGGCCACAAAGTGACCGAACTCTTTCCCGCCATGATGCCTCTTCAAACAGCAGAGCGCTGGGGTGCCGAGTGCCGTGCCGACACGATTCCCAAAGCGACGATCCGTGTCAACCTCCCAAAACCGAAGTACAAAAAACTGACCGCCACCGGTGATCTCATCTTTACCAAAACAGGCATACGCGGTCCCGTGGTACTCGATTTTTCACGTGAGATCACGCCGCTTCTGGCAATGTACAACGAAGTGCCGATCCTCATCAACATGACCAGAGGGATGCATGCCGATCAGATCTATCGCCACCTCAAAGCTTCCCATACCCGATCCCCGCAAAATTCGCTGCTGGAACATCTGACCACTCTGCTGCCCGCATCGGTTGCGGCACAACTCTCTATCCTCTGCGGTGCCGATCCCGAAAAAAGCTTCTCCGCACTCCCCGGCGCCGTGAGAGAGCGGCTCGTGCAGATGCTGGCATGGACACCCATGACCGTCACCGGACACGACGGCTTCAAGATGGCCATGATCACCCGCGGCGGTGTTTCGCTCAAAGAGATCGATCCCCACACGATGCGTAGCAAAAAGATAGATGGGCTCTACTTTTGCGGTGAGATCGTCGATCTGGACGGCCCCTGCGGCGGTTACAACCTCCAGTGGTCTTTTGCCGGCGGGCACCTCGCCGGACAGATGCTCCAAAAGCCGAAAAGGGGAACTTAATTCTCCCCGTTAACCACCCTCTTAGTAAAAATAATATAGACTATCGCATCACAATAAAGTCAAATAAACTTTCCCGATGAAAATGCAGTAAAAAAGAGCGAGAGGAACAGATTTTGTATCAAAAAGCATGGCAACTGATCACCCGGAGTCACTATATCACACTGATATCACACGTCAATCCGGACGGTGATGCGCTGGGCAGTTCACTCTCCCTCTATCCGATCCTGAAAGATATGGGGAAAAAGGTCTCCATCGTCAATGTCACCACACCGTTACCCATACGCTACGACTTTCTGCCCAACTACGACAAGATCAAAAACACCCTCCCCTCACGGGTAGATCTTCTGATCAGTTTCGACTGCGGCAGCTACGACCGTCTGGGGATCGCACCGCTTGACGTACCCCTCATCAACATCGACCACCACATCACCAATACACGCTACGGCACGCTCAATCTGATCGATGCGCATGAGCCCAGCGCGTCGAGCGTCGTCCTGAAACTCCTGCATGAAAACGCTATTCCCCTGCGCCGCGATGTCGCGACATGCATCTATGCGGCGCTGGCCGAAGATACCGGTTTTTTCAGCTACGAAAACGTCACCGCCCATGCTTTCGGGATCGCAGCGGAGCTGATCCGGGCCAAAGCGGATCCCGTCACCATCGCCAAAAACCTGAAAGAGCGCAACTCACTGGCAAAACTGCGTCTCGAAGCGCTCACCATCGATAAATTACACCTTATTTACCATGCTATGGTAGGATACGCGGTTTTGACGCTGGAGGATTTCGCTGCAACCGGTGCCCTGCGTTCGGACAGCGACGCATGCGTCGATATCATCCGTTCCCTCGCGACCGTTGAGCTCGCGATACTGCTCATTGAAGAGCATGACGGCTTCAAGGTATCGTTGCGCAGCAAAGGAGAAGTCGACGTCTCGCAAATCGCCCTGAGCTTAGGGGGCGGCGGACACAAACGGGCAGCCGGTTTTACCGTCAAATCGAAAAACAGAGAGGAGATCATCGAAAAAATCATGGAAAAGGCAGGTATAGAGGCATATGAGTAACAAAAGAGGAGGCAGCGCATTAGGTCCGCTGATCGTTCTGCTCCTGCTGGGGGCACTGGGGTATGCAGGATACAAGACACTCAATTCGCCGATGTTCGAAACTGACAAGCCGGTCATAGCGATGGCAACCGAACGCTACTGGAACAGCCACCACCCCTTCGATGTCAACATCAGCGACGACAGCGGCCTCAAAGAGGTCACCGCCTATCTGAGCAACGGCAAAGAGCGCGTCAGGATTGCCGACGTCACCTTCAAAAAACCGCCCAAAAGCTATACACTCAAAGTCAAATACCCCAAAATCGGCTTTGTCAACAGCAGCGACAACCTGCTTTTGACCGTCATCGCCAGAGATATCAGCAAATGGCACTTTTTCAAAGGCAACAGTGCCGTCAAGCGCATGCGTATCCGGGTCGACAGTCAGAAACCGGACCTCTTTTCGCTCATCACCTCCTACGGTATCACCCGGGGCGGTTCGGCGATCGCGATCTTTAAAGCGACGGACAAAAACCTCAAAGAGCTCTATATCGAGACCAACTTCGGCAAACGTTTCGAGCCGACTCCCTTCTACAAAGAGGGGTACTATATCGTATTGCTTGCGTGGCCGATCGATCAGAAGCGTTTCAGCGCCAAAGTGGTCGCTGTAGATGCTGCCGGCAACAAAAGCCGCGCACGTCTCAGCTTCTTTCTCAAAGCCCGCTCCTACCGCACCTCCTATCTGCAGGCCAAAGATCGATTCATCAACGGAAAAATCGCGGATCTCGCGGAAGACGAACCTGAAAAAACCAGAGATCTCTCCCCAACAGAGAAGCTGAAGTTCATCAACGAAACCTACCGTACAGAAAACGACGCACTGATCCAAAAGGTCACCGCGAGAGTCGACCACAACCGTGTCGACAGTTTCAATATGCACCCTTTCTACCCGCTTAAAAACGGCAAAGTGGTCGGAAGTTTCGGAGACCACCGCTACTACTGGTACAAAGAGAAAGAGAATGTCATCAGCGAGTCGTACCATCTGGGAATCGACCTCGCCAGCATACGCCAGGACAACATCTACGCCTCCAATCCGGGTGTCGTCGTCTTCGCCGACTACAACGGCATCTACGGCAACAACCTCATCATCTACCATGGACTGGGGCTCTATACCGTCTACGGACACTGCTCCACCCTCCTCAAAAAACGGGGAGACCTGGTCAGGGCGGGGGAAGTGGTCGCCAAAACAGGTGCGACAGGACTCGCGCTGGGCGACCATCTGCACTTCAGCACGATGGTACACGGTATCTTTGTCAGGCCCGCCGAATGGATGGATTCGAGATGGATCAAAGCCAACATCACCGATGTGATCGAAAACGCCAAAAAGATGATCGACAAATAAGGAGCCGACACCATGAAAGCCAAACAGAAAAACCTGCGTATTTTCGAGATCGAGATCACCACTGACGAAGCGTTCTTCGCCTATATGGAGAAGAACAAGATACTGCTCAAAGAGTTCTTTCTGCTCATCCACGGACATATCAGCAGCGATGTCACCGACTACCTTGACAAAGAGGCTTTTTGTTACAAACTGGCCAGAGATTGCCCCATCAAAACAGGCTCCAGGGAGAGATCGGACGAAAAAAGTGCTATAATAGAACCCAAAAGTACCCCGAAAGTGCAGGAGCCTGCGCGCAAACACACGGTCATCGCCGAGAAAGTCAGGACACTGGTCCTCCGGCAACCGATCCGTTCAGGTGTTGAGATAGACCATGCAGGGGATGTGACGATTTTCGCACGGGTGAACAGCGCCGCCAAAGTGATCGCCGAGGGCAATGTCGAAGTCTACGGCGTGATAGACGGACTCGTACAGTGTGACGGCGAATACATGATTGTCAAAGATCTCGGCAAGGGACATATCATCTTCAACGGTGAAATTCTCGACAGCGACCTCTTCGACGGCAGGGTGAAGCGGATCACCTACGGCAAATCGGGTGTCGAGATAAAGGATCTTTTTGAAACAACTCACTATTAAAAAAACGATCAAAGGTGTGGGTATCGGCTTGCACAAGGGGGAACCTATCCGTTTTATACTGCAACCGCTGGAGAGCGGCAGCGGTATCGTCTTTTACCGTACCGATACCGGCACCTACATAGAGGCGAAACCCGAAAATGTCGTCGATACCCGTATGGCGACCGTGATCGGAAGCGAGGGTGCGAGTGTCTCTACGATCGAGCATATGCTCTCGGCTGTCTATGCGTTCGGCATCGACAATCTGCTGATCCGAATCGACGCTTCCGAAGCACCGATCATGGACGGCAGCAGCACCAGCTTCTGCATGATGCTCAACGAAGCGGGACTGCAGGAGCTCGACGCTCCCAAACGTGTCATGATACTCCAAAAGGAGGTCGAAGTGCGTGACGGAGAGAAGTTTGTCAAAATCTCCCCCGCTTCCACCCTCTCCTACCATTTTCAGATACGTTTCGACCATCCCGCCATCGGATTTCAGGAGCATGGGTTCACATTCAGCAAGCAGGCCTATCTCGACCAGATCTCCAGGGCACGGACATTCGGCTTTCTCAAAGATGTCCAGATGCTCCGCGCGCACAATCTCGCACTCGGGGCATCTCTCGAAAATGCGATCGTACTCGACAACAATCGTATCATCAACAACGAAGGACTCCGCTACAACAACGAATTCGTCCGCCACAAAATACTCGATGCCATCGGTGATCTGAGATTGCTCGGTATGCCGTATATCGGGAAATATGAATCCTTTGCCGGGAGTCACCACCTCAACCATCTGCTGACAGAAGAGATACTGCGTGACAAAGAGCATTTCAAAGTTGTCGAAGCCTCCGAGATGGCCCAGAGAGAACTTGCAAAGGTTTTTGCCTAAGTGAAGAGACCGGAAGTCGACATCCTTGTCATCTCGCTCACCTCGCCGCTGCAGATCGGCATCTATCATCGGAAGCGTCTCACGGAAGCTTTCAGAAGCGAAGAAAAAACGAGTGAGATCATGCCGCAACTCTTCGATACGATCTTGCAGAAGTACCGGCCGGCACGTCTCTTCTTCGCCAGAGGGCCCGGCAGCTTTATGGCGATCAAGATCACCTATCTCTTTTTGCGTACCCTCTCCATCACCCGTGATCTGCCTCTTTTTGCCACCGATGGTTTCGCCTTCAACCAAAAGAGTCCGATCAAAGCGACGGGAAGTCTTTATTTTAGTAAAGAAAATGGTAAGATAACGACGCGAAAAATCGATACCGAGAAAGAGAAGATCCGCCCCTTTACCCTGCCGGAGCGTCTCGACGAAACGATTTTCAGTGATGAAACCGAGCCGCTCTATATCCTGCCGGCTGTCTGATGAGGAGAGAAGTTGACAATAGACGTACCTGCCACAAGTGCCAACCTGGGACCCGGATTTGACACCCTCGGACTGGCGCTCGACCTGACAAATCATATCGTCATCAAACCTTCCAACTTCGTCTCGATCGCAATCAAGGGTGAAGGTGCCAGCAAACCCAAACTGAAGACCAACAACCAGTTTGTCAATATCTTCTACAACTTCTACATCAAGCTGGTGGGAAAACGGGACAACTTCCGTTTCGAGTTTCACAACAACATCCCCTTCTCCCGCGGTCTGGGGAGCTCTTCGGCTGTCATCGTCGCTGCGATCGCCAGCGCTTACAAGATGGCCGGCGTCGAGCTCTCCCGCGATGCGATTCTCAACCGCGCGCTCTTCTACGAGCCGCACCCGGACAACATCGCACCGGCGGTACACGGCGGATTCACCGCTTCTCTGACGATCAGGGGAGAAAAAGTAGTGACACAGAAGAAAGAGATTCCGGGCTATCTCAGGGCGGTGATGGTGATCCCCAACCGTCCCATGTCGACCAATCAGTCGCGTACGAGACTGCCAAAGACCTATTCGATGCAAAAGACCGTTTTCAACGTCTCGCACGCGGCGGTTCTGACGGCGGCTTTTTTCAACGAGGACTGGAAAATACTGCGTATCGCTTCGGAAGATATGATGCATCAGGGGATCAGGATGAAGATGCTCAAAGAGCTTTTCGATGTACAGAAAACGGCCCTGTTAAACGGTGCATTGATGAGTACACTTTCAGGAAGCGGCTCCTCGTTTTTCAGCATGTGTTACGAAGATGATGCGGCATTTCTGGAGCATAAACTCAAAAATGCCTTCCCTCAGTTTCGTGTGGCGACCTATAACTTCAATAATATCGGTTATAAGTTCGGAAATTAATAGTTTCTTTAGGTAAATTATTATAATGTACAAAATTATTTAACTATGAATAGTCCTATCAGGATGTGCATTTGCTGCAGGCAGAGATTTTCCCAAAACGAGCTTATCAGATTGCAGTGTATCGATAAACTTCTTACCCCCTATCACGGTACGGGCCGGAGTTTCTATCTTTGTCGCGAATGTTCTTCCAAAAGAGACAAAAAACTTTTAAAAGCGCTTTCCAGAGCGTGCAAAAAAGAGATTAAAATTACAGATTTGGAGAGTTTATTATATGGATAAAGTTCGTATTAGCGAAGTGGCACAAGAGCTTGGTATCGAAACCAAAGAAGTTTTGGCCAGAGCCAAAGAGCTTGCGTTGCCCGCTAAAGCCGCCAACAGCGCTGTGAGTATCTCAGATGCCGAAGTGCTGGCCAATTATATCCTGACCGGCGAGAAGCCGCCTCAGATGAAACAGAGCGCACCTGCACAAAAGAGTGCGCCTGCAAAAGCATCCCCTGCACCTGCAAAGGAAGAAGCGCAAACACCTACGGAAGTGCAAGCGGCTAAAGCACCTGCGGAGCAGAGCAAACCGGCACAGAAAGCACAGGAAAAGGAAGAAGCGCCCAAAAAAGCCGTGAAACCCAAAAAACGTACCATCGAGAAGGTCGCACACCCGACTGCAAAAAAAGAGCCGGAACCCGCACCCCGAAAAGAGGCGCCGAAGCGTGCACCGGAAGCGAAAAAAGTTCCGGAAGCGGCCCCTGAAGCCCCTGCACCTGCCAAAGTCCAAAAAGCAGCAGAACCGGTAAAAGCGGAAGTCGTTGAAGAGAAGCCTAAAGAGAAAGAGGAGAAAAAAGAGAGTATCGCGCCGGTTGCCAAAAGCCTCAAAAAACGCCGGGGTATCATGATTGTCAGAAAAAAGCGACCGCCAAAAGAGGAGAGTTCACGTTCGACACCGGCACGTGCACAGATGCCGGAAATCGTCGAAGGCGTCAAGAAAAAGAAAAAACAGAAAAAAGGGACCGTAACAGCGAGACAGACAGATTCGCAAAAACTCGATATCTTTACACAGGGGGATATCGCCAACATCGAAATCCTCAGTGATGACGAACTTGTCGTACTGCATGACTTCAGTTTCGACCTCGAGGACAAAGAGGAGAAAGAGAAGGAGCAGCAACGCAGAAGGAAAAAATTCGAAGCGGCCAATGTCCGTACTACCAGAAACACCTCTTTTGTACAGCAGCGGGGTATCAGCAGAAAATCCAAACGCAGAAAGAGAAGAAGAAAAGAAGAGGAAGGAACCGCCACGATCGATCATATTGAAATACCTGAAGATATCAGAGTCTACGAATTTGCCGAAAAACTCGGCCGCCCTATCAGTGATGTCATCAAAGTGCTCTTTAACCTCGGCATGATGGTCACCAAAAACGACTTTCTGGAAAAAGACGCCATCGAAATCCTCGCGGATGAATTCGATGTCGATGTAACTACGATAAACCCACTCGACGCGTTCGACTACGAAAAAGAGTACGAAGAGACGCTCGTGGAAGAGGAAGCGGAACCCAAACCGCCGGTCATCACCATCATGGGACACGTCGATCACGGTAAGACTTCACTGCTGGACCGCATCAGAAAAACAAAGGTCGCGGCAGGTGAGCATGGCGGTATCACACAGCATATCGGTGCCTACATGATCGAAAAAGATGGCCACCCCATCACCTTTATCGATACTCCGGGCCACGCGGCCTTTACCGAGATGCGTGCCCGCGGTGCGGAAGTGACGGACATCGCGGTGATCGTCGTCGCAGCGGATGACGGTGTCAAACCGCAGACCAAAGAGGCGGTCGAGCATGCCAAAGCTGCCGATGTACCTTTCATCGTTGCGATCACCAAGGTCGACAAACCCGAAGCCAATCCCGACATGGTCAAAGCGCAGATGGCGGAGATCGGTGTCACCCCTGTAGACTGGGGCGGAGAGTATGAGTTCGTAAACGTATCGGCACACACCGGCGAAGGAATCGATGAACTGCTCGAAGTGCTGCTCCTTCAGGCGGAACTCCTCGAACTCAAGGCAAATCCTGATGCAAAAGCAAAAGCCTACGTTATTGAAAGCTCCCTCGAGAAGGGACGCGGTCCGGTCGCGACGGTCATTGTACGTAACGGAACACTGCATGTAGGTGACACGATCGTCTGCGGTACCGCGCATGGTAAAGTAAGGGCGATCCTCAATGAAGACGGCAAGAACCTCAAAGAGCTCAAGCCGGGGCAGCCCGGACAGATCATCGGTCTCAGTGAAGTGCCCAACGCCGGGGATACCCTCATGGTGGTCGAAAGCGATAAAATCGCACGCGAATATGCACAGAAACGCGCCGAATATATCCGTCAGAAAGAGCTCTCCAGATCGACCAAAGTCACACTCGAAGAGCTCGGTGCCAAGATCGCCGAAGGTCAGATCAAGAATCTGCCGGTCATCCTCAAAGCCGATGTCGGGGGAAGCCTCGAAGCGATCAGGGGAAGCCTCGAGAAACTCAAAAACGAAGAGGTCAAAGTCGATGTCATCAGCGCCGGTGTCGGCGGTATCACGGAGAGTGACATCACCCTCGCGGAAGCGAGTGAGCATGCTGTGATCCTCGGTTTCAACGTCCGTCCGACCGGTAGTGTCAAAGAGAAAGCCAAGCGCGCCGGTGTGACGATCAACACCTACAATGTCATCTATGACCTGATCGACGATGTCAAAGCGCTGCTGGGCGGACTCCTCTCACCTGTCGTACGTGAAGAGCAACTCGGTCAGGCGGAGGTACGCGAAGTCTTCAAAGTTCCGAAACTCGGACTCGTGGCCGGAGCGATCGTCACGGACGGTGTCATCAACAGAGGTGCGAAAGTGCGTGTCATACGCGAGGGCGTCGTCATATACGAAGGGGAAATCTCTTCACTCAAACGCTTCAAAGAGGATGTCAGAGAGGTGGCCAAGGGTTATGAGTGCGGTATCGGTGTCGAAGGCTACAATGATGTCAAACCGGGCGACTTCCTCGAGAGCTTCAAACTGGTCGAAGAGAAAGCGACGCTGGAGTAACCGATGCCTAAAAGTATCAAACTCCAGCGCGTGGAGTCGGTCCTGCGTGAACTGATCCCCGAAGCGATCAGCACCCTCTCCAACGACGAGATCAACAATATCCCTGTCATCGATGTCGAGTGCAGCCGCGGCAAATACGACGCCAACGTCTACCTCGATCCCTCTTTCGTCGCTCCCGAAGAGGAGGCGGCGCTGATCAGACAACTGCAGAAAGCGAGCGGCTATCTCGAAAACTACTGCAAACAGGCGGAGGGGTGGTACCGGTGCCCGAAGTTTCATTTCAAATTCGACCACTCCCTCGAAAAGCAGAACAAGATAGACGATCTCTTCAAAAAGATCGAAGCGGAACTGGGAAAAAAGTGATGGATAAAACGACACTCCAAAACCTTCTCAAAGAGTGCGGCGTAGCACTCTACGATACCGAAGTGGTCACCGAAAACGACCACCGTATCTACCGCATCTACATCACTTCCGACGAGCCTGTCACCCTCGACAAATGCACCGAAGTGACACGCATCGTCTCTCCGATCGTCGACCTGAATCCGCCCGTGGAGGGAGAGTATTTCCTCGAAGTGAGCTCACCCGGTATCGACCGGCCGCTCAAGACCCTCGACCACTTCAGACACTCCATCGGAGAGCTGGCCAAACTCAAGCTTGCGGACGGGACGAAACGCAAAGTCAAAATCCTCGGTGTCGAAGGCGACAGGATCCGGGTCTACGACAAGCAGGCCAAAGAGGAGAGAGAGATCCCTTTCGCAGAGATCACCAAAGCCAAAACATACTTTGAATGGTAACCGACCACGACTTTTACATGCAGCTCTGCCTCGGGCACGCATGGCGCTACCAGGGGCTTACCTGGCCCAACCCGGCCGTCGGCGCGCTGATCCTCGACAAACATGGTAAAATCCTCTCCATCGCCGCACACACCGAAGCGGGCAAACCGCATGCCGAACTCGCCGCATCCATCGAAGCGGTACGGCTTCTGGGGGACAGAGAGATCGACAGACTCGACTCCGCCGAAGCACAACACGCCTGGCTCATGCAGCACTATGCGGGATTTTTCGAAGGTGCCACGATCTACGTCACCCTCGAACCCTGCATGCATGCAGGCAGAACGCCTCCCTGTGCATTGCTGATACGCACACTCGGTTTTTCACATGTTGTCATTGGCGCATACGATCCCAATCCGATTGCCGCCGGAGCTCCAGAATTTCTCAGGAAAGCAGGCATCGATGTGACCACAGGGGTTCTCGAAGAGGCATGCACTGCCCTGCTCTACCCTTTTCGAAAAGAGCAGGAGGGTCTCCCTTTCATCTTTTTCAAACTCGCCAAACACCAAAACGGCACCATCAGCGGCAGACATGTCAGCTCCCGGGAGTCACGAGAGCACGTACACCGGCTGCGTACCAAAATCGACCTCCTCGTCATCGGCGGCGATACCGTACGTACAGACCGTCCCACGCTCGATGCGAGACTTGCAGGCTCCGACAAAGCACCCGACATCCTCATCTACACTTCGCATGACGATATCGACCGGAACATTCCGCTCTTTCGGGTACCCGGACGCAGGGTCTTTGTCGAAAAGAGTTTTGCATCTATCCGCAACTACCGATTTGTCATGATAGAGGGGGGAGAGGGGATGTTTCATCACACACGGCATCTCGTCGACTACTACCTCTTTTTCACGACCGACCGGTTTGCAAAAGGTAAAAAAATCGACCTCGATGCTAATTTGAAAAGTTTACATAGTTTCAAAAATGATTCTGATACAATAAGCTGGTTTGAAAATCTCCACAAGGAAAGCAAGTGAATGTACCGTTTCTTTATCTCTCTGGGGTGACAACCGCCCTGCTCATCTCCGGATGCAGCTACAAAACGAGTGAGTTTTTTGAAGATTTGATCGCCGAGAACAAAGTGGTCAAAGCCGAAGGACAGTACAAGAGGGGTATCGGCAAAGATGCGCGCGCACCGATACTCGCTGACAAAAAGAGCACTCCGGAAAATATCGCCGACCGTCGCGTCCACACCTACAGAGGAAAAATAGCCGCTGTCCATTTCGACAAAGATTTCAACCTCTATACATATACATTCATCGACCATGTCACCCATGCGCCGATCACATTCTACTACGACAAAAATATACAGAGAAAAAGCTACAAAGGAGACTATCGCATCAAAGTGAGTGGGAACTATCTGATCAAATATGAAGCGCTCGATCGGGAGATCGCGTTCAAAGAGAGACCCGAGACAGAAGAGAAACCTGCCACAGTCAAGAGAAAAACCTACAAAAGACGCAAAAGATCTTCCATAAAAGTACCTGAAGAGGAAAAAATAAGCCCTTTATGATAAGAAACATTAAATGTTAACCGTTTGTTTACTTTCATCCCCTATACTTTCAGAGTAAACAAATTCATTCAACACTCCTTTTGAATTGAATGTTTCAGGATGCGGGTCCTGAAGCATTTTTACACCGTAAGCCGGCATTTGCGGAGATGCCGGTTTGCACCTTCTCCATCATAAAACAAAAACCTTTAAAAAGAACTGAACGACTTCCCCAATTATAACAATTTCTTTTTTATTAACCTATCTGCGATATACTACCTCTCCAATACTTTCGGGGGGAACCGATAT
>JANTHT010000010.1 GCA_024762235.1 Sulfurospirillum sp. | reverse complement strand
TTTGCGGGCTTTCGTTTGTGAAAACATCGGGTCTCTCCTGTTTGCCGTTAAAGCATTATGGAAGATATATCGGACGATATAAAAATTGATTTAATTTATTTTATAGGGTTAGAAAAGTTTTGCTACAATGTCCCCCAAAAACATAAAGGGCCAGCATGCAGGTAGCGAAATACAATGCCAGCGGGAACGATTTTGTCATCTTTCACACCTTTGTGAAGAAGCGGCGCAACGATCTCGCCCGCAGACTCTGCCACCGCCAGCGCGGGGTGGGGGCAGACGGGTTGATCGTGCTGGTACCGCATGAGGCGTATGACTTCGAGTGGGAGTTTTACAACAGTGACGGAAGTGATGCGGAGATGTGCGGCAACGGTTCGCGTGCGGCTGCGCACTATGCCGCCACCAACGGTCTCTGCGGGGATGAGATGCGCTTCATGACTCTGGCGGGTGTGATCGAAGCGCGTGTCGACGGGGAGGAGGCGGAAGTGCGGCTCACCGACCCGAAGGTTGTCGAAAATCTGATCGTCTCCGGTGGCCACAAATGGCGCCTGATCGATACGGGCGTGCCGCACCTGGTGACATTTGTCGACGATCTCAAGGCGTACAACAGAGAGCTTGCCCGTGAGATGCGCAACACCTACAACGCCAACGTCAACTTCTGCAAGATCGACCCCGGGAACAGAACCCTCTATGTGCGCACCTACGAACGCGGGGTCGAGGATGAGACCCTGGCATGCGGGACGGGGATGGCGGCCTGTTTCTATGCCGCGTGGATGGATCAGCAAGTGGACGATCTTTGCAAAGTCTATCCCACCAGCAGGGAAGAGCTGACCCTCTCGCTGAGAGATGGTGCCATCTACTTCAGGGGCAGGGTAGAGAGAGTCTTCGAGACCACTGTCACCCTCTGATGCATCGCCAGATCCTGCGGCTGGCGATTCCCAACATCGTCTCCAACATCTCGGTACCGCTGCTCTCGACAGTCGACACGATTCTGATGGGGCATCTCTCTGCCGCGCATCTTGCGGCACTGGGTGTCGCTGCGATGATCTTCACCTTTTTGTACGGCAATTTCAACTTTTTGCGTATGGGAACGACGGGTATCAGCGCGCAGGCGTACGGCAGCGGGGCGGAGCGGGAGCTGGCCTATACCCTTTTCCGTGCACTCTTTCTGGGGGTGTCACTCGGGCTGGTGCTGCTGCTCTTCAAAACGCCGCTGCTCGATGCGGGGATCTACCTGATGAATGTCTCACCCTCCTACGAGGCGATGGTACGGGACTATTTTCATATCCGTATCTTTACCGCGCCGGCGATATTTGCGATCTATGCGCTGATGGGGTGGTATTTCGGTTTGCAAAATGCATGGTATCCGCTCTGGATCACGCTGGTGATCAATCTCTTCAATCTGGTGCTGAGCGTCTACTTCGTCAAAGTGCTCGGGATGGGGGTCGCGGGTGCGGCGTGTGGGACACTGATCGCACAGTATGCCGGGCTTCTGTTTGCCGTCATGTTGCTCTATCGCTACCGCCATCTGCTGCATGGCGTCTCGTGGCGGGAGATCTTTCACCGCAAGCCGCTGCTGGCTTTTTTGCATGTCAATCAAAATATCTTTATCCGCACCGTCGCACTCACTTTCTCTCTCGCCTTCTTCTATGCACAGGCGGCAAAGGGCGGCGAGATGTTGCTATCGGTGATGATTCTGCTGTTGCAGTTTATGATCTGGATGTCGTTTGCGATCGACGGATTTGCCAACGCTGCGGAGAGTCTGGTGGGGAAGTATTACGGTGCGGGAAACTGGCCTCTTTTCGCCAAAGCGGTACGTTACAGCTTTTGGTGGGGTGGGGCACTGGCGCTGCTCTTTGCACTGGTGTACCACCTCTTCGGACGGGAGATCGTCATGCTCTACACCGACCAGCAGCCTCTGGTCAGGGAGAGTATGCGCTTCATGCCGTGGGTGGCGCTGATGCCGATACTCAGTTTCGGTGCTTTTATCTGGGACGGTGTCTTTATCGGGATGACCGCTTCAAAATCGATGCGCGACGCGGTGGTGGTCTCGACACTGCTCTTTCTGGGACTCTTCTATCTGACGAGAGGGATCGATTACGGCTGGAGTCTCTGGATCAGTTTCCTTCTCTTCTTCCTGTTTCGCACGCTGTTGCAGAGCTGGATGTTCCGCAGATACGGAAGAGCGTTAAGATAGAAATTTAAGATGTAAAGGTTTACAATTTCACTATGCAAATCTCTAAAAGTTTCCTGACCAATCTGATCGCCCTTTTGATCGTCGCAGTTTCGTTTGCAGTCCCGTCGGAGTGGCACAAACCGCTGCTCTATACCGGACTCTTCGCACTCTCGGGTGCACTGACCAACGAGATCGCGATCCACATGCTTTTTGAAAAGGTTCCATTTTTCTATGGATCCGGTGTGATCGAGCTGAAGTTTGACGCTTTCAAAAAGGCGATCAGAGAGATGATCATGACGCAGTTTTTCAGCAAAGCACAGATCGAAAACTTTCTTTCAGGGGAAGAGCGCAAAATCGATCTGGCACCATTGGTAGAGGAGGCCGATTTTTCTCCCGCCTTCGACGCGCTGCGCAAAACGGTGATGGAGTCGCAGTTCGGGGGAATGGTCAACATGATCGGCGGTGAAGCGGCACTGGAGAAGCTGCGGGATCCGTTTGTCACCAAACTGCAGGGGGCGGTGGTGAAGATCGTCAGCAGCGAAGGGTTCAAAGCGCAGCTCAACCACCATCTCAGGCACTCCTCTTTCAGTGACGACCTGATCGTATCGATCGAAAAGATCGTCGAAAGCAGGCTCGACCAGCTCACGCCGCAGGCAGTGAAGGAGATGATGCAAAAGCTGATGCGGGAGCATCTGGGATGGCTGGTAGTGTGGGGCGGTGTCTTTGGCGGAGCGATCGGACTGATCAGCTCCTTCGTGCTTTAGGCGCTTACAGGAGGCTTAGAGCCCGGCCTCTTTCATCTGCTCCGCCTGATAGTGTGCGATGAGCGGGTCGATGATCTCGTCGAAAAGGCCGCCCTCCATGATGGCATCGAGGCGGTAGAGGGTGAGGTTGATGCGGTGATCGGTGATGCGGTTCTGCGGATAGTTGTAGGTTCGGATCCTGCCGCTGCGGTCACCGGTACCGACCTGGGACTTGCGGTCTGCACCCTCCTCTTCCTGCTTCTTCTGCATCTCCAGTTCGTAGAGCCTGGCTTTGAGGACTTTCATCGCCTTCTCTTTGTTCTTGTGCTGTGACTTCTGGTCCTGGTTGGTGACGACGATACCGGTGGGAATATGGGTGATACGTACGGCACTGTCGGTAGTGTTGACCGACTGCCCGCCGCAGCCGGAACTGCGCATGACATCGATTTTGAGGTCATTGTCGTTGATTTCGATCTCGACATCGTCCACTTCCGGCATGACCGCTACGGTGATCGCCGAGGTGTGTACACGCCCCTGGGATTCGGTCGCCGGGACACGCTGTACACGGTGTGTGCCACCCTCATGCTTGAGACGGCTGTAGGCGCCTTCCCCTTTGATGAGTGCGATGATCTCCTTGTAGCCGTCGATCGTCCCTTCGCTGGCGGAGACGATCTCCACTTTCCACCCTTTGCTCTCGGCGTAGCGGACATAGGCTTTGAAGAGATCGCCCACGAAGAGTGCCGCTTCGTCACCGCCCGTTCCGGCACGCATCTCGAGATAGATATTGCGGTCGTCGTTGGGGTCGCGGGGGAGCAGGAGGACTTTGATCTCCTCTTCGATCTCCCCTTTTCTGGGTTCGAGTTCTTTGAGCTCCTCTTTGGCGAGCTCCCCGAGTTCCTTGTCTTCGAGCATCTCTCTGTTCTCTTCGATCTCTTCGCAGACTTTAAAGTACTCTTCGGCCTTCTCTTTGATCGGTTCGATCGCTTTTTGCTCACGCGAAAGGTCGGTCATCTTTTTGATGTCTGAGACGATTTCGGGTGAAGAGAGGAGGTCGCTTATCTCATGATAGCGGTCGAGGAAAGGTTGAAGTTTGGATTTGAGCATGTAGTGCGTTCAGGCAGCGTAAAGCGCGATTACGCGACTTTACCCATGCTGTTTACGAGTTTTGCAAGTCTGCTCACTTTTCTGGCAGCGGTATTCTTTTTGAGGACACCTTTACTTACATATTTGTGGAAGTTCTGGTTGGCAGATTTGAGTGCTTCCGCCGCTTTTTCCGCATCGCCCGCATCGACCGCTTCTCTGACGGCTCTGGTGATGTTTTTGATTCTCGTTTTGTAGAATCTGTTTCTTTCGGTTCTTTTGAGTGTCTGTCTGGCTCTTTTGAGTGCTGACTTATGGTTTGCCATACGTTTTGCCCTTCTGTTTTGAATTTTTAGTGAGCGATTATATTGAAAGCATGCTAAAAAATTGCTTAATTTAAGGATTGTTTTAGTGAGAAGAGAGTTGAGGGAAATATTAAAAGAAAAAAGTTAATATATCGTCACAGTTGTCGATATAGATTATATTAAATATATTGAATCAAAGGTAGCAAACATGATGAAGCTTTTTGGAACCGACGGGGTTCGCGGCATGGCCGGTGAAAAGATCACCGCGATGCTTTCGATGCGTCTGGCGATGGCGGCGGGGATCTATTTTCGCAAACACTCGATCACAAACAAGATTTTGGTCGGAAAAGATACGCGAAAAAGCGGCTACATGATCGAGAATGCGATCATCTCGGGTTTGACCGCGGTCGGGTACGATGTGAGGCAGATCGGCCCCATGCCGACGCCGGCGATCGCCTTTTTGACGGAAGATCTGCGCTGTGATGCGGGGATCATGATCTCGGCGAGTCACAACTCATACGAAGACAACGGCATCAAGTTCTTCGACAAACGGGGCAACAAGCTGAGTGAAAAGATCGAACGGCAAATCGAGAAGATCTACTTCGACGAAGAGTTGATCAATCAGCATCAGGCTACCTATACGGATATCGGCCAGACCAAGAGGATCGAAGATGTCATCGGGCGCTATATCGTCCATGTCAAAAACTCCTTCCCGCGCTCCATGACGCTGCACAATGTCCGTGTGGTGCTCGATGTGGCGAACGGCGCGGCGTACCGTGTCGCACCGAAAGTCTTTCGTGAACTGGGCGCCGATGTCTTCGTGATCAACGAAGAGCCCGACGGTAAAAATATCAATGAAAACTGCGGGGCGCTGCACCCTGAGAGGCTGAGTGAAGAGGTGAAGCGGTATCGGGCCGATGTGGGATTCGCTTTCGACGGTGATGCGGACAGGATCGTTGTAGTGGATGAAAACGGCGATATCATCCATGGCGATAAATTGCTGGGTGTGCTCGCCAACCACCTCAAAGAGGAGGGCAATCTCGCCAACAACGGCGCTGTCGCGACAGTCATGAGCAACCAGGCGCTGGAGGATTATCTGACAGAGAAGGGCATCACGCTCTATCGCTGCAACGTCGGTGACAAGTATGTGCTCGAAACGATGCAGAAAGAGGGGCTCAACTTCGGTGGCGAACAGAGCGGGCACATCATCCTCAGTGACTTCGCCAAGACAGGAGATGCGCTGGCTGCGGCACTGCAGGTCTCTGCCTATATCCTCGCAAAGAAGAAAAAAGCGAGCCAGGTACTCAATCCGTTCGAACTCTATCCGCAGATTTTGAAAAATATCAAGATCAAAAAGAAGATACCGCTGGAGGAGATCAAAGGGTACGAGACACTTATCGAAAATCTGCAAAAAGAGCATATCCGCCCGCTGATACGCTACTCCGGTACCGAAAATCTCCTGCGTGTGTTGCTGGAGGGCAAAGATGAAGCGCTTGTCGAACAGCGCATGGATGAAGTGCTGGAGTTCTTCGGCAAGGCACTCAATGGATAGATTCTACATCAGATTTCTGGGTACTTTTGTCGCTGTTTTTGTCGTCGATCAGATCATCAAGTCCTTTTTTCTGAACGGGTTCGACTGGAACAGCAACTGTATCTCGCTCAACTTTACACTCAACAAAGGGGTGGCCTTTTCGATGTTCGCCTTTTTGGGTGAGTCGCTCAAGTATATCCAGGTCGTGCTGATCGGCGGCGTACTGGGGTATATCCTCTGGCACAGAGAGAAGTTCCAAATGTATGCACCCGCGATCGGCCTGCTGATGGGCGGCGGTGTGAGCAACCTGCTGGATCGTTTTCTGCACGGCGGTGTGGTGGACTATGTCTACTGGCACTGCGGTTTCGACTTCGCTATCTTCAACTTTGCCGATGTTATGATCGACCTGGGCGTGTTGTGGATCTTGATCATCAGTTTTCGAAAAGAGCGGGAAAAGAGCCCTCTCAATAATTAATTTATAAAATTTCTTTGTTTTTAAAGTTTATCTGTGTAAAATTTCGCTCTCTTTCGTAAGAGAGGTATAAAAGCTTCACTTTTCAGAAAACATAAATTATGTTTTCGCTACTATTTTTCTTCATAATTGTGGTCGCGTAGCTCAGTTGGTAGAGCACCACCTTGACATGGTGGTGGTCGTTGGTTCAAGTCCAATCGTGGCCACCATTTGATTACGAAAAAGCAACAAAGTCACTTTTTCTACGCTAACGCTAAGTTCTCCTCAGCGGAGTGCTCACGCGCAGATGAACCGCGCTTTTTTGCAAACAAATATGGCTAATTAAATACTTTGTTGATATTCCTTTTGTAATATGAATAAAATATTTACAATTTTTAAATGAGGTACATGTGGAAGAGACAATCATCGGCTATAAGAAAGATGGCAAGATTTACGATACGCAAACGGCTGCTCTCGAAGGGATCGAGGGAGAACCGATCTACTACGACAACTCCCCCGAAGCGCTGGAGATCATCCGCCACTCGACCGCCCATCTGATGGCGCAGGCGATCAAAGAACTCTATCCGGAGGCGAAATTTTTCGTCGGTCCGGTGATCGAAGATGGATTTTACTACGATTTTCGTACCAAAGAGCCTCTGAGCGATGCAGATCTCAAAAAGATCGAAAAGAAGATGAAAGAGCTCATCAAAAAGAAGTACCCGATCGAAAAGCATGCCTATACACGTGAAGAGATCGATAAGAAATTCGGTGACGACGATCTGAAACAGGAAGTGCTCAAGCGGATCGAAGACGATAGATTGACGACCTATACCCAGGGAGAGTTCGAAGATCTCTGCCGCGGACCGCATGTGCCCAACACCAGACTGCTGAACAACTTCAAGCTGACCCGGGTGGCGGGAGCCTATCTGGGCGGTGACAGCGACAGAGAGATGCTGACACGCATCTACGGAACCGCATTTGCCGACAAAGAGAGTCTGAAAGAGTATCTGGCCTTCATCGAAGAGGCGAAGAAACGGGACCACCGCAAACTGGGTAAAGAGCTCAAACTCTTTACTTTCGACGAGAGTATCGGGGCGGGGCTGCCTCTCTGGCTGCCGGCGGGCGCGAGACTCAGAAGTCGTCTGGAGCAGCTGCTCTACAAAGCGCACAGAAAGCGCGGCTACGAACCGGTACGCGGTCCGGAGCTGCTGAAGAGCGAAGCATGGAAAGTGAGCGGACACTACGACAACTACGGCGAAAACATGTACTTTACACAGATCAATGAAGGGGATGAAGCGCATCCGAAGATCGTCGAGTACGGGATCAAACCGATGAACTGCGTCGGGCATATCAAGATCTACCAGAGCGAGTTGCGCTCCTATCGCGATCTGCCACTGAAGTTTTTCGAGTATGGCGTCGTGCATCGTCATGAGATGAGCGGGGCGCTGCATGGTCTTTTCCGTGTGCGTGAATTTACGCAGGACGATGCGCACATCTTCTGCACACCCGATCAGATTCGTGACAATGTGATCGAAGTGCTCGGATTCGTCGACGATATCATGCAGTCGTTCGGATTTGCATATGAGATGGAGATTTCGACGCGGCCCGATAAAGCGATCGGCGACGAAGCGATCTGGGAGAGTGCGACGCAGGGACTCAAAGATGCCCTCGATGCCAACGGGATCGCCTATGGGATCGACGAAGGCGGCGGCGCCTTTTACGGACCGAAGATTGATATTAAAATAAAAGATTCACTTAAGCGTAAGTGGCAATGTGGTACAATTCAGGTAGACTTTAATCTTCCTGAGAGATTTGAGTTAGAATATACAGACGAAAACAATGAAAAAGCGCGACCGGTCATGCTGCATCGTGCGATATTGGGTTCGTTTGAACGTTTCATCGGGATTCTGATCGAGCATGTAGCGGGCGAGTTTCCGTTTTTCATCGCACCGACGCAGGTGGTGATTGTGCCGATTGCAGAATCACATCATGCCTATGCGAAGAGCCTGCAGTCGGAGTTGACCGAGATGGAGATAGACGCGGAGATCTCTGCAAAGAACGAGAGTCTCAACAAGCGTATCAGAAACGCCGAGAAACAGAAAGTTCCGATGATACTGGTAGTGGGTGACGACGAGGTTGCAAACGAAAGTGTGGCGGTGCGTGACAGACGCAGTCGTGAACAGTACACGCTCGACAAAGAGGCTTTTTATACACTTGTAAAGGAGAAAATGAATGAGGTACACTTTTGAATAGAGGACGAGGCAGAAAAAAAGACGAAACAAAACTGAATGAGGATATCAGACTTCCCGAAGTCCGGTGCATGGGAGACGACGGTACGCAGTATGGTATCATCTCTTCGGACGAAGCGCTGAAGATCGCACGGGAAAAGGGTCTTGATCTGGTTTTGATCGCACCAACCGCCAAGCCGCCGGTTGTAAAAATCATGGATTACGGCAAGTTCAAATACCAGGAAGAGAAGAAGAAAAAAGAGGCGAAAAAGAAGCAGAAGAAGATCGAAGTCAAAGAGATTAAACTCTCTGTCAAGATCGCCGACAACGATATCAACTACAAAGTCAAGCATGCCAGAGAGTTCCTCGAGCAGGGTAAGCATGTCAAATTCAGGGTCTTTCTGAGAGGGCGTGAGATGGCCAACCCGCAGGCGGGTGTCGAAGTGCTCAACCGTGTCTGGCCGATGGTCGAAGATATCGGCAACAAAGAGAACGAGCCGAAATTTGAAGGACGTTACGTCAACATGCTGGTCACACCCAAAAAAGAGAGCGACAAGAAGTAGTCTCACACCCCGTCTTTTCCGTAAGGGCAGCAGAGAGAGCTGCCCGAAAATCCCAATTTAAGCCCGTTATCAACAAAAAAAGATATAATTGCACTCCTTAAAACTCCGTTCAGACGGTTTTTTGGGAAAAAACTACAGGAGAATCACATGCCAAAGATGAAAACGCATCGTGGTGCTGCCAAACGTTTCAAGATGAAAAAAAACGGCACCATCAAGAGAGGGTCTGCTTACAGAAGTCACATTCTGACCAAAAAAGACCAGAAGCGTAAAAGAAATCTTCGCAAGCCGAAAGTCGTCGCAGCAGTTGACGTCAAAGAGGTCAGAGAGCTTTTAGGCAAATAGGCAGAGCGGTATTGAGTCATATCAATCGTTTTCTCCCGATTCGGGACAAGATCACGCCGGACGTGACACCAAAATATAAGGTAAAGGAAAACACATGAGAGTAAAAACAGGTGTTGTCAGAAGAAGAAGACATAAAAAACTTCTCAAGCAGGCCAGAGGTTTCTACAGCGGTAGAAGAAAGCATTTCAGAAAAGCGAAAGAGCAACTCGAGAGATCATTAGTTTACGCTTACAGAGACAGAAGACAGAAGAAGAGAGATTTCAGAAGACTCTGGATCACCAGAATCAACGCAGCCTGCAGATTAAACGATATCAGCTATTCGAAGTTCATCCATGGACTGAACAAGGCAGGCATCGAACTCGACAGAAAAATCCTCGCAGATATGGCGATGCACGACGCACCGGCATTTGCCAAAGTGGCAGAAGCGGCCAAAGCGGCACTCTGAAAAGAGACGCCGAAACTATCCTCATGAGGGAGCATCGCTGCTCCCTCTCACTCCTTTTAAAATCCCCGTAAAGTCACACCCGCAAAAATCGCGCCGATACCCAGAACGATATTGATCGGCAGCAGCAGATTTGGAAACGGTGCCACTTTGGCTTTCGCTTCGGCGAGGTTGCCTGCGTCGAAAAGTTTCTGCGCGGCTCTTCTGCGTATGTACATATAGATGAAGTTGATCGCCATGACGGTCCAGATCACCTCTTTGACATGTACGAGCCAGTAGAGATCGGTCCCCTTGAATCCCAGACCAACCGCCATCAGCGTCGCTGTGACGATCAAAATGACGATAAAGGGGATCACCAGATTGAAGAGGCGTCCGACGATCTCCAGGGTTTTGCCCAGTTTCAGTTTGGGATCGTCGATACCCTGGAGACTGGGATGCACCGCCACGCGTACGGCGATCATACCGCCGATCCAGACGACTGCGGAAATCACGTGTAAAAAGACGAGTAATGCGGCATACTCACCGAAAAAGTTGACCATAGCTTCTTTCATATTAACTCCCGTTTTTTAGGAGCTATTTTATCTTATTTAACTTTAGAGGTGCCCTTAAGCTTATCTCTCTTTTTTCGTACCTTTGATGCGTTGTTCATCATGCACGATGAAGTTCAGCAGATCACGACAGAAGTCGGAGTAACAGACGAGATTTTTTCTGCTCACCTGGGTGGTGTGTTTGTTCTGGAGGCAGAGATAATCCTGATTTTTATGTTTGAGATAGAGTATACCGGCATAGAAGAAACCGTTTTTGTTGAGGATTTTGACGATCTTGTCGATGTGCGGATTGTCGTTGAGGCTGATCTCGGCATAGAGCATATCGCAGTGGCGGGCCTTCAACTGTTCCAGCATGAGTTGCAACTTGTGTTTGAAGTGCCGGCCGTAGTGGTCGATGACGATCGTCGCGACATTCATGAGGGGATCGTAGTTGTAATAGAGATGGACATGTTCGGGTTTGGGTGCCTCTTTGTCTGTCACCGCTTTGACATGCATACGCGCGAGTCTGTAGGTTTGGGTGATGATCTCTTTGTAGAGATCGGGAATAGTGAGTTGCTGAGTCGGATAGTGAAAGATTTTGTAGGCGACCAGCACCGAACCGCGCAGCGGCTTTTGGGTCAGTTCGTTGTTTTCGATCGTCACCTCTTCGGGGGCACGGCCCAGCAGCAGTGCAGATTCGCTGAAATCGTGTGTCGCATTGCTCTTCTGGCTGAAGATATGGTACATGATCGCTTCACCGAAGAGGGCGTAGAGTTTCAGCTCTCTGGCGCGTTGCATGAGGGCGTCGAACATCTTGTTCATGATGCCCATCCCCTTGTAGAGTGGATTCACGACGACGACACCGATTTCGGCGATGTTGGAGTCGGGCATCATGATCAGTGCGAAGTGTCCGACGATCTCATCGCGCAGGGCATCGACAGCGACGACCGAAAAGAGTTTCTCTCCCTGGTACTCCCGGATTTTGCGCGGGTAGTAGAAGGCCTCTTTGACATAGCTGTAGCCGTAGTTCTGGTAGATGAGGCGGGCGATCGCCTCTTCGTCGCCGGGTTCGAAGTTCCTGACAAGGATCGGCGTGTCGGGCGGCATCCGTTCAGCCTGATCGGTTGGTGAGAGTGTGGGCAGTGCGCTGCCGATATCGTTGGAGAGGTATTTGATGAGGGAGAACTTTTTGCCGTTTTTTCCGAGGTTTACATACTCAAACCGATCGACAAGTTTGTATATACGGTTAAACCCTTTATCTTCTCTGAGATCGAGAGGTACGGCGGCGTATTTGTCCTGTGCCATGGGGAGGCCCCAGTCATGTACGTCGATACGTATGCCGTAGGCAAAAGGGTGAATGCCCACTTCGACAACCCCCTCCCTGTTGCCATAGGCATGCGTGATGGCATTGGTGAAGAGTTCATGCGTCGCTTCGATCAGATTGTTGTACGACAGAGGCTCCATGTGCAGCTCCTCCGCGATCGATTCGATAGCGAAGCGTGCAATGGAAAAGCGCTGCTCCTGCGCGGGGATTCTGACGAGGACGCTTTTGTTCATGACTGCTCTTTTTCAAGTACTTTGAGGGCGGCGTCGCTGAGGATCTTCATACCAATCTGCAGTGCGTCGTCATCGACATTGAAACGGCTGTTGTGCTGGGAGACACATGTCTCTTTCTCTTTGTTGCAGGTTCCCAGCCTGAAAAAAGCCCCCGGAACACGCTGCAGGTATTCTGAGAAATCCTCACCGCCCATGACCGGGTCTTTGAGGTCGATGCAGTTCTCTTCGCCTATCACCTCTCTGGCGGCTTCGACGACGATGTCGACCATCGCGTCGTCGTTGATCAGTTCGGGTTGTCCGAATTCGTAGTCGAGTTTGTATTCGGCCCCCATCGATTTGGCGATGCCCTTGATCGACTCTTCCATCATCTCGGGGATATTTTTGCGTATCGCTTCGTTGACGGTGCGCACGGTTCCGGTGAGTTTGACATGGTCGCAGATGATATTGGGCGCAGTGCCGCCTTCAACCGTTCCCAGTGAGATGACTGCGGGATGAAGCGGGTCGATACGTCTGGAGACGATATGGTTGAGAGAGTTGACGATCATCGATGTGACCAGGATGGCATCCACTCCTTCATGTGGTCGTGCGCCGTGCGCCGCTTTGCCAAATATCTCAATGCGGAAAACATCTGCAGAAGCCATCATGACGCCGTATTTGTAGCCGATCTGACCGGTGGGAAGATAAGGGTATGCATGGAGGCCGAAGATGGCGTCTACACCCTCCAGTGCACCGCCTTCGATCATCTGGATGCTGCCGCCCTCTTTACTCTCTTCGGAGGGCTGGAAGATGAAGCGCACATGGCCGGGGAGTTTCTCCCTGAACTCCGCCAGTGCGATCGCGGTCCCGAGTGCGATCGCTGTGTGGCTGTCGTGGCCGCAGGCATGCATGACGCCGGGGACTCTGGATGCGTAGGGCGCTTTGGTATGCTCTTCGATAGGCAGTGCATCCATATCTGCACGCAGTGCGACGCGTCGGGCGTCGGTATGCGGTGCGTCGAGATCGGCGATAAGTCCGTAGTGGTCATCGAACTCTTTGACTTTGTAGCCGCTCGCTTCGAGGATTCCTTTGACGAGGTACTTGGTGTGCTCTTCGTGGCCGGAGAGTTCGGGGTGGGCATGGATATCATGGCGAATGGTGATGACTTTTTCGTTGATCGCATCTATCTGATCGAATATCTGTTTTTTGAGGCTTTTCATATTGGCTCCTTTGCGCTCTCTCTATATCGTGTTAGTAGCGTATCTCAAATCCGTCGAAGATGATATCGTCCTGATCGTCGATGATCTCCCGGGTGATATCGTCCACACGGCTCATCGGAGAGCCGTTGCGTAAAATAGTGAGAAAATCTTCGAGCTGATCGTCATGGAGTGCGGCAACCACCTCTACGGTACCGTCGGGCAGGTTGCGGACATAACCGGGTATCTGGCCCAGCGATGCCATCTGCTGGATATGTTTTCTGTAGAAGACACCCTGTACTTTCCCTGAAATGATAAATCTGTACACATGCATCAAAAACTCCTCTTATTGAACCCTCTGAATCATTCACTTCTCTCAAACGGCTTCACGGAGGGTACCTCAAAACAGGAAACCTGTTTTGACCCTACCGCTGCAGATGTTGTTCGAGCAGCAAATTATTCAGAGGGCTCTATTGTAATTATATCAAAATGGAGCAGAGCTAAATATAAAGCTTTTGTGGTATAATTCTTCTCTCAAATGTCGGGGCGTAGCGCAGTCTGGTCAGCGCACTACCTTGGGGTGGTAGAGGTCGCAGGTTCAAATCCTGTCGCTCCGACCATTTGAACGCCTATAGTTTCGGAATTTCCCTACTCGTACCAGTATGTCAGATCCCAGTTTCTCTTTTCGTTCGCCTCTTTGCTGAGAAATCGTGCGACTACCAGTTCCATGACGATAATCCATGCAATCACGATAAACGCAGTAAGCAAGATAAAAGGCAGTAGCACTATCTGTAACACTATCGTGTAGAACCAGCCCTTTTTATGAAGTTTCATCGCATATATCCTTATTGAATCCTCTGAATAAACGTTTTCTCTCATTCAGAGAGTTTTGAGGATAGAGCAAGCAGATAGTGGGCCGGATCGATCACTCGGTCTCTTTTTGCGTATCGACAGTCGTTATGACGATACAGTAGCGCTCTTTCATGGTTGGCTCCCGGATTTTGCATGTGCGTGGTATTATAGTAAAGAAGCGCTCTGTTTTATCTTGTTAACCGGATATGTCAAAGGGTATGCAGTGGGGGATGTTTTAACGTTTGAAAAGTGGTGCGCACGAGAGGAGTCGAACCTCCACACCCGAAGGCACAAGAACCTGAATCTTGCGTGTCTACCAATTCCACCACGTGCGCATGTTGTAACAGTAAAAAGTCGATGGTGCGGACGAGAGGACTTGAACCTCCACGCCTTGCGGCACCAGATCCTAAGTCTGGCGTGTATACCAATTTCACCACGTCCGCAACTATCTGATATCGCTATAAAAGCACCGATATCAGCGGTCAAAGCGCGCTTCCGATGGACCCGGTTCATTTGAATACACAGGATGGTACGCCCGTCAGGATTCGAACCTGAGACCTACGGCTTAGAAGGCCGTTGCTCTATCCAGCTGAGCTACGAGCGCTCAAAAGACCGTTGTAAATAGTAAAAATCAAAGTGGCACGCTCGATAGGAGTCGAACCTATAACCTACAGATCCGAAGTCTGTTGCTCTATCCAATTGAGCTACGAGCGCTCAAATCTGCGAAATATGGGGTGGATGATGGGTTTCGAACCCACGACCCCCAGAACCACAATCTGGTGCTCTAACCAGCTGAGCTACACCCACCATAATGTTTCGATTTAGTGGTCGGAGTGAAAGGATTCGAACCTTCGACCCCCTGGTCCCAAACCAGGTGCGCTAACCAGGCTGCGCTACACTCCGGGTACTTCAAAACAGTGTTGTTTTGAGTGTGAGATTTTACTGTAAAATTCCTAATATGTCAAGTGTTTTTGACACAAAATGTGTAAATTGTGTCAAAAACAAAATATCTTATGTTTTTTACGCTTTTCGCTCGAATTCCACAAGTCCTTCTGTCGGAGAACTGGCAGTGGCGAATGGTTTTTTGGAGATACGGCCTGCCAGATAGCTGAGGCGTCCCGCTTTGACGGAGAGTTTCATCGCTTCCGCCATCATGACCGGGTCTTTGGACTGGGCGATCGCGGTATTGGTGAGTACACCGTCGGCACCGATCTCCATCGCGATGGCCGCGTCGCTGGCGCATCCGATACCGGCATCGACGATGACCGGAACATTGACAGCCTCTTTGACAAAGAGGACGTTGTAACGGTTCTGGATGCCCAGACCGCTGCCGATGGGTGCTGCCAGAGGCATGACTGCAGAGGCCCCCGCGTTTTCGAGCCGTTTGGCGATGATCGGATCGTCGTTGGTGTAAGCCATGACGGTGAATCCCTCTTTGGCGAGGACTTCGGTCGCTTTGATCGTGTCTATGACATCGGGGTAGAGCGTCTTGGCGGTATCTCCGATCACTTCCATCTTGATGATGTCGATGCCTGTCGCTTCGCGGACCATGCGAAAGAGGGTGATCGCCTCTTCGGCGGTGGTGCATCCGGCGGAGTTTGGCAGAATCTGCACATCGGTATCTCTGAAGTAATCCATCAGATTCTCTTCATCCGGGTTGGTAATGTTGACACGGCGCACAGCGACGGTGATGAGGTTTGAACCGCTGGCGAGTGTGGCGTCTCTGGTTGTTTTGAAGTCTGGATATTTGCCGCTTCCGACGATCAGTCGGCTTTCGAAACTGTATTTTCCGATTTTGAGTGGTGTGTCTGTCATGGTAATCTCCGGTTTTTTTAATGAGAGTAATATTATCCTATTAATATTAAATTTAGGTTAACAGAACTTTTTTGACGGACTCGGGATAGAGTGTATGTTCCGTTTGTGTAATTTTAGCCTTAAATGCCTCAAAATCCAAACCCTCTTTCGAAAAGCATGCCTGATCGACGATCTCGCCGCTGTCGAGTTCCGTCGTGACCATGTGGGTCGTGACACCGGCGACCTTCATGTCGGATTCGAAGCTGCGTTCCAGAGCGCGGGCGCCCTTGAAGAGCGGCAGCAGGGAGGGGTGAATGTTGATGGCGCGGATCTGTTCGGTAAAGATCGGCGTGAGGATGCGCATGAAACCTGCCAGCACGGTCAGGTCGATCTCATGCGCACGGATACTCTCCGTAACGACGGTGTCGAAAGTTTCCCGGTCAGGAAAGAGGGTATGGTCTATGACGATCGGTTCAAGCCCGAACTTCCGGGCACGTTTGATGCCGTTGGCAAGCGGGTTGTTGGTGAGTGTCAGTGCGACCTCTATCGTCGTACCGTCGAAACTCTTTTTGTGCAGCGCCCTGATGAGTGCTTCGAGGTTGCCCCCTTCACCGCTGAAGAGGATGGCGATCTTTTTCAGAGACACTTCACCCCTTCGATGAGGTCTGAGGGGCGGAGGGCATAGTTGTTTTTGGTGAAGTTGCGTGCACTGAGCGCATGGGCGATCGATCCGCTGATCGCCGCGTCCAGCACGCTGTAACCCTGTGCCAGCAGCGCGGCGATGAGACCTCCAAGGACGTCGCCGCTGCCCCCTTTGCTGAGGATGTTGCTTCCAAAGGGCTGGATGTAGAGCTTACCCTGATGGGCGATGAGTGTGTTGGCACCCTTGAGTACCAGCACCAGATCGGGATAGCGGTCGCTGAAACGTTTGGCGTAGCCGAAACGATCCGCCTGTATCTCGTGGACGTTGGCTTCCGCGACGCCGGTGATGGAGAGCAGGGAGGCGAACTCTTTGGGGTGCGGTGTCAGGACGAGGTTGCTTTTACGGGAGAGGGTTTTTTTGAGGATCGGATGGTAGAAGAGGTCGGCATCTATCAGTACCGGCAGATCGTGCTCGATCAGAAACTTGCCGAGGTAGGCATCGTCAAACTGGTTTCCCAGCCCCATCCCGATACAGATGGCGGTGACATTGTGTGTCAGTGTCGTCGAACTCATCAGCTCACAGGGAACGGTATAGGGTTCGTTTTCGACGACGGTGACCAGGCCCGTACCGAAGGCGTAGGCCGCTTCGGCTGCGATGATGCCCGCGCCCGCCTTTTTCCCCGCGACCACGTTGAGATGGCCGAAGTTGCCTTTGTGGCAGTTTTTGGCGTGGCGCAGCGGGAGTATGAGATCTTCGCGCTCCAGCAGGTAGATGTCGCTCTCCTCTTCGTAGCGTGCGGCGGAGACTCCCAGATCCGCTTTGACGATCTCGCCGACATAATCTTTGGCCATATCGTTGAAAAGGGCGATCTTCAGCGCTCCCATCGTGACTGTTTTGTCGGCGATGAAAGCGACATTTTCGACATTGCCGCGGTCGTCGATACCGCTTGGGATGTCGCATGCGATCTTGTAGCCCTGCAGATCGTTCATGTCGGTGACGATGCTCTGTGCGCGCTCGTCGAGCGGGCGGCTGAGTCCGGAACCAAAAAGTGCGTCGACGACGACGTCCGCTTCGACGAGATCTTCGACGATCGTTACACCGACCTTCTCTGCACGCTGGAGTTGCAGTTGCGCCATCGGTGATCTTGCACCGTAGGGAAGATAGAGCGCGACCTTTTCGTAGCTCCCTTCAGACATGCGTGCGAGTGCGATACCGTCGGCGCCGTTGTTGCCCGGACCACTGACGATCAGGATGGAGCAGGTGTTTTCGGGGAGGGCGTCGAGCAGTCCCGTCGCCGCATGCTCCATCAGCAGATCCTCGCTCATGGCGTAGGTATCGTAACATTTGCGATCGAGTGAGATGACTTCTTCGTAGACGCGTTTCATGTGAATACTTTAACATAGCTTCTCTTACAGGGTGCTCAGCGGGTGTGGTATAATGGATGTATGAGATTAATGGTAAAAGTCATGGCATTTGCAGTTTTGCTCTTTTCGCTTACGATGCTTTACGATCGATACGAACTGTTGCAGCCGGCCTCTGAGACGGGTCTGAAGCATGTCGATCCGCTACCGCGTACGATGGCGCTGGTCGAAGCGGGAAAACTGGCGGAAGCGTCAGAGTATCTCGGCTTTTTCATGCAGTTTGGGTATGTGAAAAACGATCCGAAAGCAAAGGAACTCTACGAGGCAGTGGAGTTCAAACGTCATACGATGGCTTACAGGAGTAAAAAAGTCGCCGAGGGGGTGATCGAGGGGAGAAGCGACGAGACGATCGGGAAAGTGAGTGCAGGTGTCAGTGACCTCTTTTTGTGGGGCGATATCCGTGACCTTTCGATCGAGGGGTATCACTACCTGAAAGGAGAAGAGGTAGACAAAGTACTGGTCGCGCTTTCGACAATCGGAGTTGCGGTGACTGGATTGACGGTGATAAGCGGCGGAAGCAGTGCGGGTGTCAAAGGCGGGGTAAGTGCGCTGAAACTGGTGCGAAAAAGCGGCAAGATGCCGCTGTGGATGCAGAAGTATCTGATCCGCTCGGCAAAAGAGATAAAAAAGAGTCATGATCTCAAGCCGGTCAAAGTCCTTTTCGAAGATATCTACGATGTGACGAAAGCGAGCGGTTTCAATACGATGACGGAGCTTCTGGCACGCTCAAAGAGCCTCAAAGCGTTTCGTGCTTCGCTGGGTTTTGCCAAAACATTTGGAAAAGAGAGCGGGGCGGTGCTGAAGGTACTGGGTGATGATGCACCGCTCTACTACCGCATGCTGAAAAACAGCACGAGCAGACGCACTTTTCTAGTGGCTACAAGTTACGGGAAGCCCGGTATCAAACGTTTGGCGAAGATGGGAGAGAAGGGGTTCCTGAAGAGCTTGAAACCTGTCGTGAAAACTTCCCGACTGACCAAACTCTTCAGTAAACATGTCGTCGATTTTCTGGAGCGTGTGCCTGTGGGTGTCTATATACTCATGGCAGCGGTGAGTCTGCTCTTTCTGGTGTGAGATGATCGACTGGCAAGCACTGGGGTACGATGAGACAGCACTGACACAGGGCGGCGGTATCGCCTATATCGCGGTGAGTCTGATCGTCGTCTACTGGATGTGGCAGGCGTTTCGGAAGGAGTGAATCAGCGGAAACGGTACTGCAGCGCTTCGATCAGGTCTGCCTTTTGTATTGTCTCATGGTCGGCGATATCTGCGATGGTACGGGCTACTTTAAGGGTTTTGTTGATCGCTCTCTGGCTGAGTGAGAAACGCATGATCGCCTGATCAAGTATATGTTGGCTCGCTTCGTCGAGGGTGCAGTACCGACCGATCTCCCTGTCGCCCAGTTTGCCGTTGAGTTCGCTCTGGCCGCGATTGTGCTGTCTCTTAAAAACACGCAGCACGGTTTCGAACATCTCTTCCGATCTGATCGAAGGTTTGTCATCGGGTGTGATCTCCGCCATCTGTACATAGAGGTCGATGCGGTCGAGAAGCGGTGAAGAGAGCCGTTTTTTGTAACGTGCGATCTCCAGTTCACTACAGCGGCACTCTTTGGTAGTGCTGAGGAGATTGCCGCAGGGACAGGGGTTCATCGCCGCGACGAAGAGGAACTTCGTCTTGTAGCGGATCTTGCTGTTGACACGGGAGATGAGCAGGTGGTGGTCTTCGAGCGGTTCGCGCAGGCTCTCGAGGATCGTTTTGGGAAAGTGGGGAATCTCGTCGAAAAAGAGGAGGCCGCCGTTGGCGAGGGAGACTTCACCTGTTTTGGCATCACGGCTGCCACCGCCGAAGATACTCGACCGTGTGGCAGTGTGATGCGGCGCACGATAATTTCTTTGGGGTTTGAAGTCCGGTTCTTTCCCTTCGAGTGCGTCGAGTTTCGCCTTTTCGAGGATCTCGTCGAGACTCATGGGCGGCAGGATATAGGGGAGCCTTTTGGCGCTCATACTTTTACCGCAGCCGGGGCTCCCTTCGAAGAGGATGTTATGCATACCGCATGCGGCGATGAGTGAGGCGCGTTTGGCGCTCTCCTGCCCCTTGATGTCGTAGAAGTCGAGCGGAAATGACCGGGTATAGTAGTAGTCGGTGCCGTCGATGGTGATGTGGGGATAGGAGAGTGATGCGCCAGAGAGCACTTTGCGGGCGTTTTGCGTGTCGGTGAAGATGTCGATCGCCTCCTGCAGTGTTGCGGCAGGGTAGATCTCCAGACCCGGAATCTTGCTGATCTTGGGCAGACTCTCTTCGGGGATGACGACTTTCCCGATCTTTTTCTCTCTGGCGAGTGAGAGCAGGATAGCAAAGAGGGTGGAGCTGTCCTTGAGCCTGCCGTCGAGTCCCAGCTCGCCGAAAACCATATATTCACTGAAATCGATATCGCTCTTTTGCAGTGCGATCAGCAACGCGATGGGGAGGTCGAAGTGGCTCCCCTCTTTTCTGAGGTCGGAGGGGGAGAGGTTGACAGTCACCTTCTGGGGCGGAAATTTGAAATCGATGGCACTAAGTGCGGATTTGATCCGTTCTCTGGACTCCTGGATGGATGTCTGCGCGAGCCCGACGATAGAGAAACTGGGCAGTGCACGTACAAAAGCGACTTCGACGTCTACCTCTCTGGCGTCGAAGCCGTCAAGTGTGGCGCACCCCACTTGTTTCATGAACTACTTTTTACCCCTGATCTTCTTTTTCCACTCTTTTTCGAACTTTTTGCGTTTGAGATAAGAGAGTTTTTCGATGAAGAGTTCTCCCTTCAGGTGGTCGCACTCATGCTGGAAGGCGATTGCCATCAGTCCATCATACTCTTTGATGGTTTCATTGCCCTGGCGGTCAAGGAAAGAGACTTTGATACGTTCGGCTCTCTGCACATCTTCGTAATACTCCGGTACACTCAGACACCCCTCCGTGTAGACGGTGTTGCCGTCCATTTCAAGGATTTTGGGGTTGATCACTTCGATAAGGTTCTCTCTGGTCTGCTGTTCCTCTTCGTCGGGAAGGTTGATGATGAGTGCGTTTAGAGGGATGGCAACCTGAATGGCAGCCAGGCCGATGCCGTTTTTGGCGAGCATCGTTTCGTACATATCATCCAGCAGTGTGTGCAGTTCCCTGTCGAACTGTGTGACATCTTTTGACGTCTGCTTGAGAAGTTTGTTGGGATAGGTGATGATTTCACGAATCATGGGTAGTCTCTCCTAGTGGAGTCGGTTTAAAAGATTTGAGAGCATCTGCTCACGTGTCAGGTGGGTGACGATGTTGTCTGCCGCATACTCCAGCGAGATTTCGACATTTTGTGAATCGACGATAAAGTTGGTAAACCCGATCATCTGGTCGATACTTTCGATGACGCGTTCGGCCTGTACGAGCGTGGTGTGTTTGAGCAGGATGATAAATACATCGTTGCCCAGATGTGCGACGATGTCACTTCTTCTGGAACGGCGAAGGATCATTTTGGCGATGTTCTTGATGACAAGCTCACGATCTTTGGGTTGTTTGATCTCAGAGAGTGCCGTTTCGTCGACTTTAAAAGCCAGAAGGGCACTTTCATAACCGAAAGAGCTGATATTTTTCTTCTCTGTCTCGATCGCTTTGAAGAGATAGTTTCTATTATAGACATCATATTTGGGATCGAAGATTGTATTGGCATGAAAAAATTTGATATTTTCGGCGATTTCGCTGTAGTGTGATTTGATGCTCTTTTGCTGTTGCTCGAGAATATGCACGCTCTCCTCGAGAGACTCTTCGTAAGAGACCAGAGCGATCTTGCCTGAACCACCGGCGATCTCCTCTCGCTTCTGTTTGGTCAGCGTTTTGAGTTTGCTGATTTTGTTGTACATCTGAGAGACGGTGTCGAGGATCGTCTTGATCTGTTTGAAACTCTCTTTGATATTGTTCTCGATGTGTGCGGCATAGATCTGCTCTTCAAGAGATTCCGCCTCGACGATCTTCTGAATCGTCTGTCTCTGGCGCAGCGGTTTCTCTTCAAGCAACTTTTCAAAGTAGATGGCGTAGTTTTCAGGTGTTGCCGGTACACGCTCTTTGATGAGCTGTTCGACTACCTGCCTGGCGAAGAGACCCGTCTGATTGACGGCATTGCTCTCTTTGGGCGTAGATGCAGGCTTCGTTCGCTCGGCCGGCTTTCTGTTTTTGGCAACTACGCTGCCTTCTTTGTCTATACTGTAGAGCATCCGGTCCCTTTACTTGAAACTTTTCTCGAGCACCTTGTCGATCAGTCCATACTCTTTGGCTTCCTGTGCGCTCATGAAGAAGTCCCTTTCGGTATCCGCTTCGAGTTTGTCGAGAGGCTGTCCGGTCTGCGATGCGAGGATTTGGTTGAGTTCGCTTTTCATGCGCAGAATCTCTTTGGCCTGGATCTGGATATCGGTCGCCTGTCCCTGTGCACCGCCCAGTGGCTGATGGATCATGACTCTGGCATGCGGGAGGGCGTAGCGTTTGCCGGGAGCACCGCTGGAGAGCAGAAACGCACCCATGGAAGCAGCCTGGCCGATACAGATGGTACAGACATCGGGTTTGATATAGTTCATGGTGTCGTACATGCTCATACCGCTGGTGATGACACCGCCCGGAGAGTTGATATAGAGAAAGATATCTTTGTCCGGATCTTCGGCTTCAAGAAAGAGGAGCTGTGCAACAACAGTAGAGGCTACGGCATCGTTGACTTCGCCGCTTAGCATGATGATTCTATCTTTGAGGAGCCTGGAAAAGATGTCGTAACTTCTCTCTCCGCGACCTGTTTTTTCGACTACTATCGGTACATAACTCATATTTTTGTTCCTAATGTTTTTATTTTGATTCTTTTTTCTCGTTGAAGAGTTTGGTGAAGAGTTTGTCTTCCACGATCGCCATCTTGACCGCCGGCAGCAGCCCCTGCTCTTCATACTGCTTGATGAGCTGTTGCGGATCCTGGCCGCTCTGCAGCGCTTCGAAGTAGAGCGTTTGCATCACTTCCTGATCCTCTACCGCGACCTCTTCCATCTTGGCAAGTTCGTCGACGATGAAAGTGAGTTTGACACTGTCGATCGCATCTTTTCTGAACTCTTCACGCTTCTCTTTGGCAGCTTCGACATCGGTCGTGTAGGTTTTGATCTCCTCTTCGTTCATGGCAGGCAGTGCGTTTCGAAACGCCATGTCGATCTCCTGTTCAACGATATTTTCAGGAAGGTCGATCTCGTACTTCTCTACCAGCGCTTCGACAAACTTCGGTTTTACCTCTTCGTTGTAGACTTTCGAGAGTTTTTCCGCTTCGATCTGCTCTTTGACTTTCTCTCTGAGAAGTTCGACAGTAGGAGCTTCTTCGTTGGGTAAAAACTTCTTCAAAGTCTCTTCATCTATATCGGCAGGAATGGCCTTTTCTTGAATCTCATGAAGGGTCACTTTGAAAGTCGCTTCTTTGCCTGCGAACTCTTTTGCATGGTAATCTTCGGGGAACTTGACGGTGATCTCTTTCGTCTCTCCCTCTTTCATGCCGATCATCTGCTCTTCGAATCCGGGGATGAAGTTTCCACTGCCGATCTCAAGTGTGTATCCTTCGGCGCTTCCGCCCTGAAAAGGTTCACCGTCTATGAATCCTTCGAAGTCGATCAGTGCGAAATCTCCCTCTTTGAGCGGGCGCTCCTCTTTGATCTTCTGGATCGGTGCGCTGGACTTGAGCATCTCGTCGATACGCTGCTGCACCTCTTCGTCTGTCACTTCGGGTAGTTCGAAGTCGGGAACGAGCTCTTTGTAGCCTTCGATCTTCATCTCCGGTTTGGTCGCGATGAAGATCTCCACTTCGACATCGCCCTTTTCGGTTTCGTCGAATTTTTTGACACTCGGCTCGCCGATGATCTCGGCCTGCTCGATACCGAGCGCTTCGACGCCTTTTTCATAGACCTCTCTGAGCGCTTCGTTTTTCGCATCCTCTTTGAGTTTGTCACCATATCTGGCTTTGACGACATGTGCAGGCACTTTTCCCTTCCTGAAACCTGCGATCTGCATATCTTTGGCCGCAGCCTGCGCTAAAGCGGTCTCTTTCTGATCGATATCCTCTTTGGATATGGTCGCCTCGACTTTGGCATTGGCACTGTCTGTTTTTGCTGTTTTGATGTCCATACATTTCCCTGTAGTAAGATTGATAAATAATCGGTGATAATATCCAAAAAATGCTTGTATGTAAATAATTGTATGCTAGTATATCTCTTTTTGAGTATCGTTTCGAGGAGTAGAGATGCGACTGATTTTAGTTTTTACGGCGCTGATGTTGATACTGAACGGGTGTGCTGTAAAGATCGTACCCGGGCATACCGATGAGGCGCAAGTGCAAAAAGCGACTGTTCAGATGCACGAAGAGCCCGAGCCTGTTGTACCGGAACCGGTAGAAGAGCGTATCAGCGCTGCCGAATATGAAGCGGAAAGCAATGTCACCGAAGCGGAATCGGCGGAGGAGGAGATCGCTTTCGAGGAGGAAGAGGAGGCGGCCAAACCAAGATTTCCGAAATCGAAACTGATCGCTTCGGTACCCTGCAGAGTGACGATGAAAACCAAAAAGTTCGCATTTTCAGATACAGGCTTTGTCAACAGATATGACAATATGATCAATCTGCAGATCCTGAGTATGGGCAAGCCGGTACTCGATCTGGTGATCCGCCTCGATGAGAGCAAAATCTGCACCGATAAGATCTGCTATACCAAACATGCGTTCAACCGCGCATTCCTCTCGTCCGATTATCCCGATTCGCTGATCGAAAATGTGTTGCAGAGCGAACCGATCGTGGGAGGTAAAGAGTTGAAAAAGACCACCAACGGATTTATGCAGAAGATCGCGACCAAAGCGTATGTGATCAAGTACAAGATCTGGCCGGGAAACATCTACTTCAAAGATATCAAAAACGGCATCATCATAAGATTAAGGAAATTGTCAAAATGAGTAAATATGTAGGAGCACATGTGAGTGCCAGCGGCGGGGTTTACAATGCACCCTCCAACGCAAAGGAGATAGGAGCGAAAGCCTTCGCACTCTTTACCAAAAATCAGCGCCAGTGGAAGGC
>JANTHT010000009.1 GCA_024762235.1 Sulfurospirillum sp. | reverse complement strand
GTGCCCATCTCCTCTGCCGGCATGATACTCTCCAGATCGTTGATATTGGCGAGGAGAAAGCGGATCGTGTTTCTTGTCTTTCTGTACTGCTCGGCGATCTGTTTGAGGATCTCGTCGCCGATCTTGAGGTCGTTCTGATAGTCGCTCAGCGCCACCCAGAGACGCAGGATTTCGGTACCGAACTTTTTGGCCACTTCGGAAGGGGCGACGACATTGCCTTTTGATTTGCTCATCTTCTCCCCTTTGGCGTCGTTGGTGAAGCCGTGGGTGACGAGGTTTTTGTAGGGGCTGATGCCGTTGATAGCGGAACTGACGAGCATGGAGCTCTGGAACCAGCCGCGATGCTGGTCGCTTCCCTCCAGATACATGTCGGCGGGGTAGTTGCCCGCATCGTATTCGCGTGACTGCAGTACCGCTTTCCATGTCGATCCGCTGTCGAACCATACATCGAGGATATCCATCACTTTTTCGAGATCTTCGGGGTTGTGTCCACTGCCGGGGTAGAGGAGCTGTGCAACATCGAGTTCCCACCAGACATCGGTCCCCTGTCTCTCGAAGATCATCGCCAGAAAGTTGAGCACCTTTTCGTCCAGGATCACTTCGCCTGTCTTTTTGTTGCGGAAAAAGGCGATCGGCACACCCCAGTCACGCTGTCTGGAGATACACCAGTCGGGACGGTTTTCGATCATGGAGGTGAGACGGTTTCGGGATGCCGCGGGGTAGAAAGTGACCCCTTCGATGTTGGCCATCGCCGTTTTGCGCAGTGTCCTGCCGTTCTCTGTCTCCTGATCCATCGCGATGAACCACTGTTTGGTCGCGCGGTAGATGACCGGTTTGTGCGTACGCCAGCAGAAGGGGTAGGAGTGGGTAAATTTGTCCACTTTCAGCAGGGCGTCACCCAGCAGTTCGAGGATCGGTTCGTTGGCTTTGAAGATATGCATACCGACAAATTTCTCCGGTTCGGGCAAGAGTTTTTCGCGCACGACCGTTTCGTCGAAGAGGCCCGCGTCGTCGACAGGCATGATGACGTCGAGGTTGTATCTGAGTCCGACACGGTAGTCGTCCTCACCATGCCCCGGTGCGGTATGGACGCACCCTGTACCGCCGTCCATCATGACATGTTCACCGAGGATGATGCGGGACTTTCTGCCGTTGAGCGGGTTGATGGTATGCAGGTTCTCGAGCGCGGATGCGGGAAAACTCTCTACGATCTCTCCCTGCAGGACCCCTTCCTCCCTGAGCGCATCGTAACGTTTATGTGCGACGATATAGCCGTCGCCGGTCAGTACATACGCCTCTTCGGGATTGAGAGAGATGCCGACGTTGGCCGGGAGTGTCCAGGGTGTGGTGGTCCAGATGACCACGGCGCCTTTGTCGATGCCCAGTTTCGCTTTGGCGTCGTCATCGAGTTCGAACGCGACATAGATGGAGTAATCCTCTTTATCTTCGTACTCTACCTCCGCTTCGGCAAGTGCCGTTTTTGCCGCCCAGGACCAGTAGACCGGTTTGCTGCGTTCGACCAGCAGCCCTTTTTTGGCGATATCGCAGAGCGCTCTGAAGATCTCCGCTTCGAAAGCGTACTTCATGGTCAGATAGGGTTGTTTCCAGTCGGCGATGACCCCCAGCGCCTTGAACTCCTCTTTCTGGATATCGACGAACTTCTGCGCATGTTCGCGGCAGAGACGGCGGATGGTCGTGACGGGGAGAGTCTTTTTCTTTTCGCCCAGTTTTTTCTCGACCTGCTGTTCTATGGGGAGGCCGTGGCAGTCCCAGCCGGGCGTGAAGCGTACATCTTCACCCCGGAAGTAGTGGGATTTGACGACGAGGTCTTTGAGGATCTTGTTGAGTGCGTGTCCGATGTGGATGTTGCCGTTGGCGTAGGGAGGGCCGTCATGCAGCGTGAAACTCTCTGCACCTTTGTGTGCCGTTGTCATCTTCTTGTAGACATCTTTCTCTTCGAACCACTTCCGGTAGCGTTTGGGTTCGTTCTGCGGCAGATTTCCCCGCATGGGAAACGCGGTTTTGGGGAGGAGGAGGGTCTCTTTGTAGTCCATCGTGTCTCAATCCTTATCATAAGCTTAGGTGCTGTTTTTAGCGCGGATTGTACCCAAAAAGCCCTTATAATGTATAATTAGAGAGGCAGAACGATAGCGCTGCCATGACCCGGTGAGGAGGTATACATGAAAAACGCTCTGGTGATACTCGACCATGCGATCCTCTACGATCGCCCCTTCGTCTCCTATCTGAGCAGGGAGATCGCCGCACATGTCGGTGAGATAGAGACAGTGCACTTTGTGTCCAAACGCGATGACGATGTGGTGAAGGTACTGGAAGAGGTGATTGCGCAGCACCGGCATCTTTTTGTGGTGACAGCCGAAGCATTCTCTTTCGCCGGTAAGCTGATCGCGACGATTTGTCACGACGGACTCGTACTCAAGGAGAAAGATATGCTCGTACCTTTCAAGGCGGAGAAGGTCACCGGAAACAGTTACCTGATCCATCATGGTTCGACGGCTATCAATGTTCTGAAAGTCGACCCTGTGCAGAAACTGCCGCAGATTCTGATCGATGCCCCGGGAGAAGAACTGGGGCTTTTTCTCTTCGACGACGCATTGCAGGCAGATCTGGAGAGAGATGCGCGAGAGCTGGAACTAGGGTTCGAGAAGGTGCGCATGACAGAGGGGCTATGGCACTATCGAATCCGGGGGCTGGCGTCCGCACTGAAACATTTTCTGAGGAGAGTGGATGAGAGATACCGTGAAAATGTGCTTGTGGGGAAGGATTTCGCGGAAGTGGTTTGCCGGAGGTTGATGGAGGAGGGCGCCACGGTCACGGCGGCGGAGAGTTGTACCGGCGGCCTGCTGGCGAGCGAGATCGTCCGCCACAGCGGTGTGTCGAGTATCTTCGAAGGGAGTGAAGTGACCTACTCCAATGAGATGAAGCAGAAACTGATCGGTGTCAAATCTTCCACGCTCAGACGATACGGTGCGGTGAGTCAGGAGTGTGTGCAGGAGATGCTCGGAGGCGTGATCGAAAAATTCGGCGCCGACTTCGCGATGGCAATCAGCGGTGTCGCCGGTCCGGGAGGCGGCACACGTCAGAAACCTGTCGGAACGGTCTATGTCGGTGCGAAATGTCGGGGTAAAGAGATGATCGTGAAGCGGCTCTCTTTGAAAGGGGACAGAACCTATATCCGTGAAATGTCGGTTTTATGGGCCTTCCGACTGCTTGTCGAGACAAATCGTGCACTTTTTTTCAAAAAAATTCCAAAAACCCTTGACAAGTGAGAAAAAATTTTATATAATTTCACCTCACTTGTACAGCACAGGGAAGAAAAGGAACTTCTTTTTATCCAAAGAAGCCCCTGAAAACGGTGTTTGTCAAGCAAAAATGACCCGTTAGCTCAGCCGGTAGAGCATCTCCCTTTTAAGGAGGTGGCCGTTGGTTCGAATCCAACACGGGTCACCATTTCATTGTGATTTTTAAAGTCAATGAGGTTTTCATGTATGACCCCATCGTCTAGTGGCCCAGGACCCCGCCCTTTCACGGCGGTAACAGGGGTTCAAATCCCCTTGGGGTCGCCATTTTTTTGATTTGATTTTAGTCCTGGAAGATCAGATCTTTACCTTTCATCAGAAAGGGTCGCTTAGCTCAGTTGGTAGAGCGCCACCCTTACAAGGTGGATGTCACAAGTTCGAGTCTTGTAGCGACCACCATCACTTTTATTGCGCGGCGGTAGTTTAGTTGGTTAGAATACCGGCCTGTCACGCCGGGGGTCGCGAGTTCGAGTCTCGTCCGCCGCGCCACTTCATCAGGAAAACATCCCTATTTAAAAAGCTTACTCAATTTTTCCCACTCAAACACTTTTGCCATTTTCAGTGCCTCTTTCCAGTGCATGTTGTCATAGTTGAGCACGAGTACGGCGTTTGGGGCCAGTAAAACTGCCAAAGTACCACTGTGTGCTTGTTTGTCATAGGAAAAACCGACAGGGAAGCCGTCTATTTTCTCTACTTTTACCAGCTGTTCATCGTTTTCCATCGTCATGCCAGTTTGAAAGGGTGCCCATGTCATCATCGCCTGCATACCGCTGACGACCGAGACTTCCACAGATTTGTCCCCTTTGGTATAGTTTTTGGAAGCGGTGACCATTTCACCGAACATCGGATTTGTCATCTTCATGCCGTCGCATTTGCTCACTTCCCACCCCTTGAGATTTTCGAGCTGATTGCAGAGCACTTTGTACCCTGGCAGGTTCCCTGCCACTGCAAGCGTCGCGGCAAGTGTCGTTGTAAGTATAACGTTTGTAAAAAGTCTCATTTTGACCTCCTGATCTCTTTGTATAGGTATATTGTATCAAAATCGCTGAAAAAAAGGTGCTCACCGACCGTCTCGAATGCGAGTAGCGTTTCGTTTTTGGGGAGAGAGATCCGCTGCACCGTTTGCAGTGAGCGGCTATCGACGATATGCAGGTCGTTTTTTCGGCGCTTAATCGAACCGTATCGCGCATAACGGTTGGCAACGGGTTGGGGAGTTATGATCCACCTGCCGTCATTGGAAAGTTCGAAAAGGGCTGCACCGTCACGTGCCGGAAAACGCGTTTCAGCGATCTTTCGTCCGCTGAGGGGATCGAAAACGAAGATCTTTCGAAAATGGTCCGACACGAGAAGCCTGCTGTCATCGGGAGTGAAAGCGGCATCCACGAATCCGATATGGAGTGGATCTTGTAGTTTTCGAAGGAGGATCCCCTTTGCGTAGTCGATCAGTCGACCGCTCTCTTCAAAGAGTAGCGGTGCGTGGTGGGCGAAGCTGATAAAGGTGCCGCTGCCAGCCGTCTCGAAACGCTTGCCAAGCGTTTTAGCGTCGTAAAAGCCGAGCTTCCCGCCTTGACGAATCACGAGCGTGTTGAAATCGGGAGCGAAGGTGTAACAGAGCGCCCGCCGCTTCATTCCATAGAAGTCTCCAGTAGCATCGGCGCAATGGAACAGAAGCGATTTTGGCAGCATTTTCCCGGAGTCGATATCGATGAAACGAATCGCCTTTTCACGCCATTTTTTGGGATTGCGCATCAGAAACGTCAGCGCTTTGCCATCGGGTGTGAACTTCACCTCATGCACCGCGTTGGCAAATACCCACTGACGGATCACCCTGTGGGCGGCTGTATCGACGAGGCTGATGCGCCCTGCGGCGTGGTATCTTCCGCTTCTGTCTTCGTAGCCCAGATCGGTCAGCACCGCCAGGCGGCGCCCGTCGGGTGAAAAGTCGAGCGACACCACCGCTTCGTCCAGTCCGAGCCTGATTTTGTCTGCCTGGCCACTGCTGTCGACGAGAACGATACCCGTTTCACCGAGGTTACCGTAGGGTTCGGTGGAATCGCCCGAATGCACCGCATACAAAAGCGCGCCCTTCAGCAGCAGCGGCAGAGCCTCCTGCACCAGCTCCGGAGGCAAAATCGACTTTACCCAGGCGGGCATCCCCTGTTTCATAGCAGCGGCGGTTTGCCCGGCGATCTTCTTGTTTGCCATTTCCCAGTTTGCCAAGGTTCCATACTCTCTTCGAATAGTACCTTCGATGATACGGCTGATCCGCTTTTTCTCCGCAGCCACCTCCTGCGGCGTGGGCTTGGTTTTGCTTATGTACCCGAAGGCGCCGAATCGATCGCATACCGTCATGGGTGTAAAATAGTAGGTGCCGGGGAATTTAATCACTTTTTCGAGGCGATACACTTTGTTACCGTGCGATGCGATTCCCGCCGTAACGCTGCTCTTGTTCTGAGGCATATAGGCTGCTGCGAAGGATACCAGTAGGGCAATGAGCGAAGTGCGTACTAAAAGAGGTATCATATGCCGCCTCCTGTCGGGAGAGGAAAGTTTTCCGGTATGGAGATGACGGGAAGCGTTTGCGCCTTACGACGCTCCTCATCGCGCATCAGAATTTTCGCGTGATGGCCGAACGATGTCAGGCGAAGATTTCCCTCACCCCGAAAGCTGCCTGCTTCAACTATACCGAAAGGCACTGTGTCGCTGACGATGAGAAAACCGTTGTTTTTATCGACGATTTTCACGGCATCGATCGATCTTCCCGAAGGGAAGCGATAGCGAATCTTTTGGATCTGCGGCAGATGTGAACAGTCGGGAGGGCTTTTGATCTGTGCCGGTGTAAAGATGGTGCTGAGGTTGCCGCCCGTCATCCGGCTATAGAGACCGATCTGCGATTTTTCCAGCACGATTGTGCCCATTGCGGTTCGAAGATAGAAGCGTGTCGGATCTATCGTCAGAAAACGTGCTTTACGCCCTGCGTACGACGCATCTTTGGGAACGATTTCGTACCATATCTGCATCGGCATATGCATCTGGATTTCGATACCGCTGAGCGTTTTCTCACCCAAACGTCTCTCTCCCAGATAGACCGCTTTCGTACCGTCCGCATAGCGAGCCCAGTCACCTTTTTCAAGGTGTAAAAACGCGTCTCTCACGATCCGGTTTTGCAGATTCTGCAGTGTATGTGCCACACGGTAGCACTCCAAATCTCCGGCCGCAACAGCGAGCCCGAAAATGGCCATCCATACAAGAATCACGCTTCTCATGCTATGCCTCATCTTAAAATCTCCACATGTGGGCAGCGCCGGTCATCAAACCGGATACGGCTTGCATTGCTCCCGGTTGTCCATGCGCTTTTTTTGCCGCATCCTTCCGGAACAAAATAGAGACACCTGCCGGCGCCTGCAAGTGCGGCAGCATTCCGGATCTCATCCCATGCCATCCCTTCGAGATAGCCTGTCTCTTTCAAACTTTTGAGAATATGTTGCACGCTTTTGGGGAAACCGTAATTTTGTACGGGCACTTCGTTGACGAAAAAGAGTGCGTCAGGGCTGCTTTCCGCGACAGCTTCTGGAAAGTGTGCTCCATAGACGACATTTTTCAAAAGGGCGTTGATGCGGTGCAGACTCTTTTTGGCGGCTTCTACTGTCGGGATACCCCTGTCGCTGATATCGGTTTCGAGGACGAGATGCGCGGGTGTTTCCCAGTGGAGCCGCCATTTGGAAAAATCGGGATCTACGCATGCTTTTCCCTCTTCGCAGATCACTCTGGAAACAAATTCCCGATCCAGCTTTTGATAAAGTGCTTCATCCTCCGGATTTCGCTTTTGGTTTATGCATCGATGAAAACTCTCCCACGATCGCGCACACTGCTTCTCTTTAAACCGGAAGAGGAGATCGACACTGCTTGAGAGAGATGTGGCTCTGTAGCGGGGTTTTTTGACGATCGCTATACGTCCGATACCATCTTGCTCCTCGATTACGACCCGATCTGCGCGGGTTTGGCGTTGCAACGCTTCGATCATCTCTGAAGGAACCGGTTTCAGCCCGATTCCGGGTTTGTTGAGATAGACGACACATCTGTCGATAAGGGGCGGACATGCCACCAGAGCGGAGAAAAGCAACAGCAGCGCTATGAAAATCTTTCGCATGCTACTCTCCTATCTGACCAGTTCTATCTCCACGCGGCGGTTTTTGGCGCGGCCCTCTTCGGTGGCGTTGGAGGCGACAGGATTTTCTTTGCCCTTGCCGATGATCGTGAAGCGTTTGGGATCGACCTTTTCGCAGTAGATCAGGTAGTCGGCCACACTCTGTGCCCGCTGAAGCGAGAGCCTCAGGTTGTAAGCATCGCTGCCGATGTTGTCGGTATAACCTGTTACGACGATCTTCCTCGCGGGGTTTTCCCGGATGATGTCAGCCACAACCGAAAGTGCTATCTTTGCTTCGGGTTTAAGGATGAATTTGTTGAAATCGAAAAGGACCTTTTCGGGAACCGTCAACTTCATCCCCTCTTTGTTTTTATTGACGCTGATCCCAAGTTTCTCTGGTGTCGGTTTCTCCTCTCTTTGGCTATATTTTGCCACCCGCAAATCACTGATCAGATAACCGTAGGAGTCTGCCCTGAAACGATGCTCGAAACCAAATCCCGTTACCCGTTTTCCTTTTTCAAGTTTCCAGGGACGCGCAACGATCCTTTTGCCGTTAATGTAAATCCGAATCTGTCCCCGGCGGACCTGCATAGCCACATGCTGAGGCTTCTCGTAGCAAGAGGGAATCTTATGTATAAAGCCTAAATCCTCCAGATTGACCCCGCATTGATAAAACCACAATTTACTCTGTTTTATCGCTTTTTTATCCCACCCCTTCTCACTGTTCTCATAAAGAAAGAAATAGAACTCTCCGCCATCCCTCGCGACAATGTTGAAATCGATGGAAAAGTTTCCCTCTCCCAAATCGATCTTTTTACCCAGAGTCATACCTGCCGCGGTGGAGTTGGCGACCCAGATGTGTTCGTTGTACTTCACACACTCCACAGCTCCGTCGATTCTGTCGAACCCTTCAGGAATCTCTCCAACCGGGCACTCGTGAAAGTCTGTCTGAAAGAGCACTTTGTCGCCGCTTTCAAATCTGGCATATTTCGTCGCACCGGTGACGAGCCCTCCTGCATGCAGCAGCAGAGGCAACATCACCAGAGCCGCAAACCATCTGTAGATTTTTCGCATATCTACTCCTTTCACAGGATATTGTATTCTATTATAGCCTCTTATTTTTAGTTATAATTATACCAAAAAATACGGCGGTATGGTGTATGCATATCCTGTTTATCATCCTGATTTCGATAGAATCTTCACATGAATATAGAAAGAGGATTTGTTCTCCTGGGTATCGGCAATGTCCTTCAAAAAGATGATGGTATCGGCGTCTACGCAGCCGAATATCTGCTGCGCAACTACACCTTCAGCCCTGAAATCAGCATCATCAACGGCGGTGTGGAGGGGATCAAACTGCTGGATATCTTTATCGACAATGCAGAAGTGGTCATCCTGGATACGATCGCGCTGAATGAGACACCCGGTACGATCTACAACATACCCGCCGAAGAGCTGGGCGGGTATGGACTCAACAGCGGAAGCGCACATGAGATCGGTGTTTTACAGTGTCTGGATATGCTCGATCTGCAGGGAAAACCGAGACCGAAATCAAATATCATCGCCATCATTCCGCAGGAGATCACATTCGAATTTGCCCTGAGCAACGGACTTTTGGAAGCGTTTGAGGGGTATATCCGCGTGATTCTTGCCGATCTGCGAAAGAGAGGGATCAAAGTTTCCAAAACGGGAGATACTTCTTTGGGGGAGATCATCATGAAGTTCAAAGATCCCTCTACATTCAAATCCTGACCAGACTTGTCTCCCAGCCGTCATACTGTGCGCCGAATTTTGCCGCCGTGTCGATGAGATAGAGTGTCACTTCGTCGATCTCATAGTAGTGCGGCTTGTCCTGCCGGTAGATCTTTACGCCCTCGAACCCCTCTTCATGTACGATATCTTCCATATAGGCAAAACCTTCCGGTTCCACTCTCTGTAAAAAGGCATCTTTCTGATCGAAGTCACTGAAAAAGATACGATGCTCTATGGCGCGTTTCTGATGCAGCGCATCGCCCTGCTGTTTGAGGGCATCGCATACTTTGTGGTTCTGGATGATCTGCCACTCCACGGCGGTTGGAAAGAGGAGGTTCTGGTAGTAGTTCCACTCGCTGTCATCCTGATAGCCGCTCTCTATCTCGTAGTGTTGAAATTCGTCTAGTGCATACTCAAGAAAGTCCTGCCAGTTGTAGGTAAACTGCAGATAGAAGATAAAAGTCGCCGACCCCTGCGTGATTACCCGTCCGACATATTTGCCGATACGAAACTTCAGCATCGCCGCTTCGAGTTTATCTTCGAGATAGGAGATTTCGGGCGCTTCCTGTTCACTCAAAAGGCCTTTGTCATTCGGCTCTTTGAGCATCACTTTTACAAAGCCTACAGTCGGAAAGATATCTCTGTTTTTCTCTATATCCATCGAGATGCCGGCGTTAAACTGGATCGAAGCGGGATGCCCCTCCAGGTTCTTCATGTACAGTTCCCAATACTCTTGCATACCTCTCCTTCTATGTAGTGTTGATTTTAAATCTATTATTATGAGGGCGTATCTTCTCTCTGGTCTGAACCTCTGTAAAATGGATTTAAGATCAGTACTATTCCATCTCCAGTGTCATCAGATACATCTCTTCCCCGTCGATCACCTTCACATCCAGACTCTCGCACTCCCTGCACTGATAACGATGCTCGTCGATCTCGAACACCGTTCCGCAGTTATTGCAGTGGAGCTTCAGTTTTTGCAGATTCATCACGAACTCCGCCCCGTCGCACACCGTCCCCTCTTTGAAAGTATCAAAAGCGATTTGTAGCAGATGTGTCTCGACACCGCTCATTACCCCGATCTTGGTCACAACCTTTGTCACCCGCTGCGCCTCGTTCTGCTCCGCGATCTCTTCACACTGATTCAAAAGCGCCTGTACGATGCTGTATTCGTGCATAGTTTTCCCTGAATAGTTATTCAGTTATTATACACTTTGAAGGCTTTGAAGGTATCCCTCTTTCTGTACATAACTCTACCATAGCGAAGAGAAAAAGTCAATAAATATTTCAATTTGAAATATAATTTTACCAATTTTAAAAATTGTACTAAAATGTTACAAAAGTCGAAAGGTGGTAAAATATGAAAAAGATGGTAAACATGGTTGATGTCATCGGAAAAGAGATAGAAATTTATAAAGCAAAAATGTTACTGTTTACCGCCATTTCCGGAGGTAGTTGGGTTTACGCTTTTAAGCTTGACGGTGTGATTTTCACAATTGCGTTGCTGCTTGCTTTTTTTATTTCAAGCTACGGTATATTTTCGAATGTATTGAAACTTAGTGATTTATTAAATGAATTGAAAGGATTAAAAAATGGTTGAAACAATTTTTGCACTCGCATTTCTCTTAGCAGCAGTTTTGGCATATATCGGTCACAAAAGAAAGTGGAAAATTTCTGAGTATTTATAAGAAACGGCAATTGGAAAATCGCTGATTTTTTCTAACCGAATCTTTTCGGCGTCCCGACCGGACAGATTTTATAGACAAACTCACGTCTGAGCCGGTGAAACGGACTCTTCTCATCCCAGAACTCGGGATGCATCACCTTTAACTCCGCCTCTTTGCACGCTTCGATCTTCGCTTCGTTCTCTTCCAGAAACTCCTGCTTCTCCCAGATGAAATCTTCGTCATATTTGCCCACGGCATAGTCATGAAGCTTTTCATAATAGTCCGCATCTTCAAAAACCGCATCGACCATACCGATCCTCTCCGCTTCATGGGCGGAAACAGGGCGGCAGGCATCCAGCAACTCTTTTACCCCTGCGATCTCATCTCTGACACAGGGAAAGGAGTCCGCCTGATGGATCCTCTCCAGATCGACGGCATAAAGCAGTTTCACTTCATGAGAGAGATCTTTCAGGTGCACATAGACCGCTTGTGTGAGGGAGTTGAAGGGGGTGGAGAGCAGGAGAATTCTCAATGATTCCTAATCACGTTATAATTTCATAAAAAAGTTTTTTGAGTATTCGTTTCTCTTTCTCGTCAAGTTCCGCTATCTTTTGAACCAATCTGCCATTGTCGATGCTTCGTATCTGTGTCAGGACGATATCAGAATCCTTTTTATGCATCTCTCTTTTTGAAACTCGCATGCGAATCGGTTTTGCATCGTCGATCAGGTCAGTAGAGAGAGGAATGATAATCGTTGTCGGATAATCACCATGATTTAGCATATCATTTTGAAAAATAACGGCGGGTCGTATTTTGCCCATCTCATTATCTCTTTTTTCAGGATTGAGATTGACCAGCCAGATCTCACCGTTGGAGGGATTCATCTAAAATATCCTCAAACTCTTTATAGAGTCTGAAATCGGCATCTTTGCTCTTCACGATCGCTTTTCGCATCCTCTCCTCTTTGGTCTCTTTGATATTTTTTGCATAAAAGTAGATCGCTTCTCTGATAATTTCACTCTTTTTTTTATGAAGTGTGTTTACCAGCTGATTGAGTTCATTTTCGGTCTTTTCATCGAGTCGCACCGTCGTAACCATGGTTTTCCCTTTTTGTATTGTTGTAATACAGTATTATACTATGTTTCAATACGCTCAGCAAATCCTCGGCAGCAACTCCCCGCTTGGCAGGTCGAGAAAGCGCTTCGTGCCCCATGAAGAGTTGAGTAACACTTTTTGGGGGTGTTCCATCGTCACAGTGCCGATGATCTCCGCATTTTCATGATGCCGCTTCATGATATCCAGCGCGTTTGAAGCCTCTTCCTCTGCAACAGCCAGTACAAAAGTGCCTTCATTTGCCAGACTCACCGCTTCAAAACCGAGCAGTTCACAGATCCCCCGTACCTGCTCCTGCACGGGGATCTTCTCCTCTTCGATCTCGATACAGACTTCACTTGCGCTTGCCCACTCGTTCAGTACCGCCGCCACACCGCCGCGGGTCGCGTCACGCATCGCCGCTATCTCCACATCCGCATCGATCAGCGCTTTGACTTCCGGATACAAAGAGGTGCAGTCGGTCTCCAGCGTACTCTCCAGCGCGATCCCCTCCCGGGCGGCAAAGATCGTCGCGCCGTGTGCACCGACATCGCGACTGACTATGATCGCCATACCTTCTTGAAGATTGTGTGCGGAGATGCCAGGCTTCGCGATCTCCCCGATACCGGTGGTGTTGATGAAGAGTTTGTCCACACTTCCTCTGGGGACGACTTTCGTGTCGCCGCTGACGATCTTCGCGCCGTTGATCTCCAGCTCCTTTTGCATGCTGCGCACGATCTTCTCCAGTTCGCTGGTGGCAAACCCCTCTTCGATGATCACCGAGCAGGTGAGGTAGCGCGGTTTCGCGCCCATCATGGCAAGGTCGTTGCAGGTACCGCAGACTGCAAGTTTGCCAATATCTCCACCAGGGAAAAAGAGTGGGCTGACGGTAAAGCTGTCGGTCGTAAACGCCAGCCTGCCATCTTCGATAAGTGCGGCATCTTCGCTCTTTTCCAGTATCTCGTTGTGGAAGTGTCTGTAAAATATTTTGCTGATCAGTTCATGATTTTCCGCCCCGCCGTTTCCGTGGGCGATGGTGATGGTTTTGTTCACTTGGCTCCTTTACATCAGTGCACAGATGCGTTTTTTGAGTTCCTCTATCTCTTGCGCACGCAATTTTGTAAGCCTTCCCTTTTCAAAGAGGATATGTGTGTAATCGATCGTACATATCCAGTTTGCGATAATAAAACTATCTTTGTGAAGGTTCTCCCTTTTTGAAACGGTGATCTTATACTCCGTGATCACATCATCGGTTGTCAACGGTACGACCAGAACACCTTTGTATCTGACATGAGGGAGTGTTCTGTTAAGCATATCATGCTGGACGATGACAGCCGGGCGGATTTTGCCTATTTCGGAGTTATATTTTCGTCCGAAATTGACAAGATATATATCTCCCTGCTCAATTCTCTTCATAGATTATCCTGTCACCCAGTTCACTGATCACTTCATCAAAAAGTCCTTCCATATCTTCAGGAGGATTTTCCAAAAGCCCCCTGTTTCGCTTGAGCCATCTTCTGTACTCCAGCTCTTCAAGCAGCTTTTTGAAAGAGGAAGCATCCTCATAGGGTATAAAAATCCCCTTCGCTTCACCCGTCTTCTTATTGACGATCTTCGCGATGTCATCCAGCTCATCCAGAAGGGAGGGTTTTTTCGAGATATCCGAAATCGAGAGTTCTACCATATCTATCTCCTATATTTATATAGGATAATTATAGCAGATTTCAAAGCAGATTGCCATACTTGTAATAGGCCGCACACGCCCCTTCGCTGCTGACCATACATGATCCCACCGGAGAAGTCGGCTTGCATGCGGTGCCGAAAATCGTGCAATCATGCGGTTTGGCGACGCCTTTGAGGATGTCTCCGCAGATACAGAGTTTGTGGTCATCGATCTCTTCATAGGGCAAAAGTGATTGATAGACTCTCTCTGCATCGTAGTGTGCATAGGCAGGTTTCAGCCTCAGACCACTATGGGGGATATCTCCAAGCCCCCGCCATCTGAAATGATCCGCTTTTTCAAAATAGGTATCGATCATGTTTTGTGCGTTGAGGTTGCCTTCGTATGTGACTGCGCGTCTGTACTGTATCTCCATCTCACAGCGCTTTTCGACGAACTGTCTGACGATCATGCTGATCCCCTCCATCACATCGACCGGCTCGAATCCGCTGACGACAACCGGTCGTCTATAATCCTGCGGAAACGCTTCATAGATCCTGCTTCCGGCGATGACGCTGACATGCGAAGGGCCCAGGAAGGCGTCGATTTTGTTATCGCAACTGCCCCTCGCATCGGAGGGTGCGATGAGCGCTTTCATCGGTTCAGGGACAGTGATATGGTTGATGTGAAAGAGGATATTGCCGATCTCTTTTTGGATCACCTGATGCAGAAGTACCGCCGTCATAGGCGTCGTCGTCTCAAAGCCTATGGCGAAGTAGACCACCTTTTTGTCAGGGTTTTCCGCGGCGATCTTCAGGCACTCCATCGGTGAATAGACGAAGCGCACATCCGCGCCACGGCTTCTGGCCTCCTGCAGACTGCCGTTGGAACCGGGGACTTTGATCATATCACCGAGTGTGACGAGGATCACATCCTCCTGCATGGCAAGTACATAGGCATGATCGATGCGCTCTTTGGGCATGACGCAGACAGGGCATCCGGGTCCGTGGATGAAGTGGATATTTTCCGGCATCAGTTGCGGCAGGCCATATTTCATGATCGTATGGGTATGTCCGCCGCACACCTCCATGATATGGATATCGCGATCCAGTTTTTCCGCATCTTCGGCGATGATCTTCGCATAGGCTTTGATCGTTTCGCCGTCACGGAAATCGTCGTAGAGGTTTTTGAGTTCAAGCCCCATACGGGTTCCGATCCGGGCAGTTGTCATCTTCGAGTATCGTACGCCGTCGCTCTTCCTCGTCCATCACTTCAAGTATCTCTTTGTAAGTTTCGATCGATTTGAGCGCTTCCTCTTCATCGATCTTGTTCATGACAAACCCGATATGCAGCAGTACATAGTCCCCGTTAGAGACTTCGTCGTCACCCATCATCATGAGATTCGCTTCACGGCGCACGCCCATAGTATCGACGGTGCACATTGTCTTGTCGTCACTGATCTCGACCACTCTGCTCGGGATAGAGAGGCACATCAGCGCATCTCCATCTTGAACTTGATCCAGCCGGCGACCTTTTTGATCGACTCGATATCGTTGATATTGACTTCGAGGATATCGACATTGGGTTTGATACGGCGGGCTTCGGCTTTTTCAGCTTCGATGTCATATTTGAAGTAGGGCAGCAGATCGGTTTTGGTGATGAGTACCAGATCCGCCTGACGGAACATCACCGGGTATTTGGCGATCTTGTCTTCCCCTTCCGGCACGGAGACGAGGACAACGTTCAGATGGGTACCGACATCGTAACTGGCGGGACAGACGAGATTGCCGACATTTTCGACGAAGAGGACATCGACCTCCTCAAGCGGCATATGGTGCAACCCTTTGTGCACCATGAACGCGTCCAGATGACATGCACTGCCGGTCTGGATCTGCTCGGCGGGAATACCCTTCTCTTTGAGACGATCGGCATCTTTGTTGGTCTCCAGATCCCCCTCGACCACGCCGAAACGAAAATCCGCCACATCCGCCAGATACTCCAGCAGTGTCGTTTTCCCGCTTCCCGGAGAGCTCATGAGGTTGATACCCAGAATGCCGTGCTCATCCAGATGCGCTCTGTTGTGGTCGGCTTCGTGGTCGTTTTTGTCCAGTATCTTCTGGATCACCGAGATCGTTTTGGCATCGTTCAGCTGCGGATTGTGGTGCAGATGCTCGTGTGCTTTCTGGTGCTCATGAGAATGGTCGTGATGAGAGTGATCGTGATGATGATGGTCGTGTGACGCATCATGAAGATGTTCATGCCCTGAAACGGAACAACCGCAATCTTTACACATAGTAATCCTTTATCCTATTAATATATTTGTACCGACTACCAGCGAGACGAGCCCCGCGGCGGTAAACGTACGTCTGACATTTTGCAGACTGCCCAGAAAATTTTCGTTGATGTAGAGTATCAGCAACCCAAAACCGATGAAGATCAGCATCACCCCCGCCGTAAACGCCAGCACCATCGACATATTGACTTCGCCGCCGTGTACCGCACCGAGTGTGACGAGCATCCCGCGCACCCCGCCGATCCCCATCAATAGCCCCATCGTGAAGGAGGAGGTGGTATCGACATTGTCGTGTTCATGAGACTTCCCGAACCAGATATGGATATGCTCCTTGCCCTCATGCGCATGCTTTCGCAGCTGAATACGGTCGGTAAAGACCATGAAAAGCAGATAGAGCCCCATCGCGATGATCACACTCGCAGAGATCAGATCCCCGTACGCCAGAATCCGGTCCGAGATCTCGATATGCTCGAGCACCTTCGCGAATATAAAGAGACTCAACCCGTGCCCGATCGCAAAGAGCATCGTGATCAGCAGCGTCTTTCGCTTATTCTTTCCGATCGAAAAATCGGCAATCGCCGTCAGATGGTCGGGACCGAAAGCGTGCAAAACGCCGTACCAGAATATCAACAAAAGAGGAAAATCCATAACACCGCCTTCAAAAGTGAATGATTATTCATATTTTACAATGAATAAGATTAGGTTTGTGTTAAAGGGGCGTCAAATCATTCTGAAAACAACTATATTGATAAAAATAAATATTTGTTATAATGATAAAAGCATTTCCACGCAAAGGGGTAACGCATGAAGATCGTCATCATAGGAGGTGGTATCGCCGGAGCATATGTGGCAAACGGCATCAGAAAAAATGCTCCGGATAGCGAAGTGGTGATGCTCTCCGACGAAGCTTATATGCCGTACGACAGAATCCATCTGGCCCGACTGGCCAGAGGGGACGAGACGATAGATGATATCGTTTTGGCGCTGGAAGAGGGTGTCAGGGTGCATCTGAACCAGAGAGTGACGAAGATAGAGCCGCATGCCAAAAGGGTGGTGACGAAGAGTGCGTCTTTCTCCTGGGACAAACTGGTGATCGCGACAGGTTCTGTGCCCAGAACGCTCTTCGATATCTCCGGTATCAAAAATGCGGCGACTTTCAGAAACGCCGACGACAGCCGAAAGATCAGGGAGGGGATCGCGGGCAGAGAGGTGGTGATCGTGGGCGCCGGCCCTGTCGCGCTGGAGCTGCTCGATACGCTGATAGATATACCCGCAGTTACGGGAATCACGCTGCTGGTAAGGCGTCATGCGCTCTACGACAAGAAACTCTCTCCCCAGTTGATCAAGATCATCGAATCCGCCTATCTCAAAAGCGGCAAAGTGAAAATCGCATACGATGACGAAATCGTCGACAAAAAGGTCGAAAACGGAGAGATAAAGGAGATCGTCACCAAAAAAGAGCGGATCAAAAACCCCTTTTTGATTTTCGGTATAGGGATCGTGCCGAACATCGATTTCGCCAGGGAGGCTTTGGCGTGCAACAGAGGTATCCTGACGAACCTGAAGATGCAGACGAGTGCCCCTGACATCTATGCCGTCGGAGAAGCGGCGGAAGTGGAAGAGCTCGGTTTTATCGCGGGACATGTCAAAGAGTGCACCCTCGAGGGACAGGTGGCGATAGAGAATATACTGGGGATCAGAGAGAGCGAATTCAGACCGGAAGTCTCTATCGACATGCTGAAAGTGGGGACGTTTGATCTCGTCGATGTACGAGCGCCCGATTTCCCCAAAATCGAGGGGTATGAAAAGCTTCTGATGACATCCGATCGGGAGCGGAGAGTCGACGAGTATTTCATCTCGGAGGAGAGGCTGATACGCTTCGTCGGTCTCAATTCCAATATCGATGTCGGTGTTATCGAAAATCTGATCAAAGAGCGCACATCCATCGACGCTTCCTACCTTTACGAAAACAGGGCCTACTCCGAGAGGGGCAGACTGATATGCAGCTGTACCCACACCTATCAGAGAGATCTGGAGGAGCTGGTGCAGGAGCATGGGATCACCAGTTTCGCAGAGCTGGCCCCCTATTCACAGGCAGGGCGCGTCTGTGGCAGATGCCGAAAAACGGTCGGAGATATCATCAAAGCGTCGCAAAAGCTGATCCGGCCGGGAGCGGTGAAAAAGCAAGCACCAGAGCGCGAACAGGTGGAGGAGGCGCTCGATCTGGCGAGAAAAAGGCTGGAAAAGTTCAACAAACTCCATCCGAAAAACCGCCTCGACAGAGAGCATCTCGCCCACGCGCTGGACGCTTTCGAGATCGGGGCCAAAGAGCTCAACAGCTGGATCGCGATGGTCACAGCGACGATGCAGCTGCACCCGCAGTTTACTTCGCTCGTGAAAGAGGGTGTCGAGACGCTGAACAAAATTCCGATCATCTGGCTGGAGCTTGCCGACTGCTCCGGAAACTCCGAAGCCTTTATCAAATCCGCCCATCCCGCTATCGGAGATCTGATTTTCGAATATATCTCTCTCGATTATCACGAACTGCTGATGAGCAGTGCCGGTGAGGAGAGCGAAAGCGCACTGGAGCGTACGATCAGAGAGGAGAAGGGGACGTATGTGCTGATCGTCGAGGGGGCGATACCGATGGGTATGGAGGGAAAATATCTGCGTATCGGACCCCGTGGCGAAACGGGAATCTCGCTTCTGCAGAGATGTGGCGTAGATGCGGCGATGGTGATCGCGGTGGGAAGCTGCGCTTTCGACGGAGGAGTGGTCGCAGCCGCGCCCAATCCCACAGGTGCAGTGGGCGTGGCGGAAGCGTTGCAGCGCGAAGATATCATCAATCTCCCGGGCTGTCCGGTCAACCCGATCAATATCGTCGGCACGCTCCTCGCCTATCTGATGTTCGAAGAGGCGCCGGCACTGGATCAATTCAACCGTCCGTTGTGGGCGTACGAAGGCAGGATTCATGACAACTGCGAGAGACGCGGACACTTCGAACTGGGCGAATTTGTCAAAGAGTGGGGAGACGAAGGCGCGAAGAAGGGTTGGTGCCTCTTTGAGATGGGGTGTAAAGGCCCCTACGCCCATGCCAACTGTCCGACGATGAAGTTCAATCTCAATACCAGTTGGCCCGTTCAGGCGGGACATGGTTGCATGGGGTGTGTGGAGAGAGGTTTCTTCGACAAACTGGCCAACGAACGCAAACTGAGGGAGGGCAAGTGATGAAAAAGATCGTGATCGATCCGGTGACACGGATAGAGGGGCATCTGCGCGCGGAGGTGGAGATAGACGAAAACCATGTCGTGCGGGAAGCGTATGTGAGCGGGCAGCTATTCAGAGGCATCGAGACGATCCTCCAGAACCGCGATCCCAGAGATTCCGGCTTGCTGGCGGGCAGAATCTGCGGGGTTTGCACCAACTCCCATTTCCGTGCGGCGATCACGGCTGTCGAGGATGCCTACGGAATCGACGTTGTGAAAAATGCGCGGATCATCAGGGATCTGATCTCGCTTTCGCTCTTCATACAGGACCATGTCGTACACTTCTACCACCTGCATCTTCTGGATTATGCCGATGTCACCAAAGCACTGGAAGCCGATCCGAAACAGACAAGTAAAATAGGGCATAAATATTCCCATAGACCCTATGCGAACTCGCACGAACACTATGCAAGCGTCAAAGAGAAGTTGCAAAAATTTGTCAAAGCGGGGAGGCTTGGACTCTTCGCGAACGGCTACTGGGGCCATCGAGCCTACAGACTCTCTCCCGAAGAGAATCTACTGCTCCTTTCGCACTATCTGGAGGCATTGAAATTCCAGACCAATATCTCCCAGGCGATCGCGATTTTTGGCGGAAAGACGCCCCATCCCCAGACGATCGTCGTCGGTGGGATCACCAGTGTCCGCGATATGCTCAACCCACAGAGGCTGAACGACTATATCTTTATCATGAAAGAGGCCAAAGCCTTCATCGACAGAGCCTATCTGCCAGATATGAGACTGCTCGTCGATAAGTACAGAGAGGAGATCGAAAAAGGGGCAGGCAGAGGCAACGGAAATTTTCTGAGTGTAGGAGGGTATCGGTTCGACAAAGCGCACAGGCTTTTTGAGGAGGGGGTGATCTTCGGGGAAGATTTGGACCATATCCAGCCGTTCGATGCGCGGAAAATCACGGAGAATGTGGAGAGGGCGTGGTACGAGGGGGAGGAGATCCGCTATACGGACCTCAATCCGGACGGTACGCTGAAAACGGCAGGCGATAAAGAGAAATACAGCTGGATCAAAGCCCCCAGATACGACGGAAAAGCGATGGAGTGCGGCCCGCTGGCGCGATTGCTGGTCACGTACCATCAGGGAAATGGGCTCATCAAACCCTTCGTCGATGAATTTTTGCAGGCGACGGGTCTGAAGATGGAGGATCTGCATACGACCATCGGCAGAAACGCCGCCCGGGCGATCGAAACGGCTTATATCGCGGAGTATCTTTTCAGATTCGTCAATACCCTGGTGGAAAATATCAAATACTACGATACCACGACATGGAGACCCTACACCTTCGAAGCGCTTCCTGCCGCCGCCAAAGGCAACGCTTTTTTGGAAGTGCCCAGAGGGGTACTCTCCCACTTCGTGCAGATCGAGGAGCGGAAGATCGGCAAGTATCAGGTGATCGCGCCCACCACATGGAACGCCTCACCCAAAGATGGGAGCGGGCAGAGAGGCCCTTACGAAGAGGCGCTCGTCGGCATCAGGCTTCAGGACCCCCAAAAGCCGCTGGAGGTACTGCGCGTACTGCACGCGTTCGACCCCTGTATCGCCTGTGCGGTGCATGTGATTGATCCGAAAGGAAAAGAGTTGGGAAGATTCAAAATCCATCAGTGTTGCAGCCTGTAAAGCGCGCGCTTCCTCTAAAACAGAGTTGCCCCGTATACCTGCCCCAGCGCGATGCCTCCGTCGTTGGGCGGTATCTCGCCGGGGATGATTGCATCCGGGATTCGCTCCAGAATAAGCTCCAGCAGCACGCGGTTTTGAAAGACCCCGCCGCTGAGCAATAGTGGAAGGTCATACTCAGAGCTTATCATGAGGATGATTTCGACCAGCGTATTGAAAAATTTCGAAACGGCGATGCGGGGATCGCTTTCATGCACTATCTCCTCTATCATCGGCAGGAAGTCGATCTCGTCGTCGTAGAGCACGATGGGGTAACTCTCGGTAACGGAGGGATCGTAGCGCTCTTCGAGACGCATGCCGCTCTCTCCCTCGAAACTCATGATGTGGCAGATATCTGTCAGTGAAGCGACGGCGTCGAAGAGTCTGCCGCAGGAGGAGCTTTCGGGGGCGTTAAGCCCCTTTTCCCAGGCGATGTAGAGGGTGTTTCGCTCCGTTTCGCTGAAGCTCTGCACCGTCGGATGATCCATCTCAAGCGCCTCCTTGCCGTAGCGTTCGAAAAGCAGGCTCAGTGCGACGCGGCGCGGTTCTTTGATCGCTTTTGCACCGCCGGGAAGTTTGAAGTAGCGAAAGTGCGCCACACGCATGTATCCCTCTCTGTCACAGAGCAGAAACTCACCACCCCAGAGCTTGCCGTCGTCTCCGTATCCCGTGCCGTCAAACGCCACGCCCAGTACCGGTTCGGTGATGTTTCTCTCTGCCATCACACCGAGGATGTGTGCGTAGTGGTGCTGGATCGCTACAGTTTTTGGGAAACGGCTTTTGGCATATCTGGTCGATTCGTAGTTCGGGTGTTTGTCGTGCACGACCAGATCGGGGCTAAAGTCGTAAATACGCATCAGCGATTCGATATTTCGCTGGAAATAGGCCACAGACTCGATGCTCTCCAGATCGCCGATATGCGGGGAGAGGATCGCTTCGTTTTCAAAAGCGATGGCGACACTGCTCTTCTGGTTCCCTCCTACCGCCAGAATCTTTTTTTGCAACCTGAAAGGGAGTTTTACCGAAGCGGGTGCATACCCTCTGGCGCGCCGCAGCATCACGATCTGACCTTTTACGACCATCGCCACCGAGTCGTCGCAACCGTTGACGATCTCCCGGTCATGATCCAACAGGACATCGTAAATGCCGGAGAGTCTCTGGATGGAAGCGGTATCGGTAGCGATCGGTTCGTCGCTGAAGTTGGCACTGGTGGCGATAACGGCTCCGCCAAAGGCTTTCAAAAGTAGCAGATGCAGTGGTGTATATGCCAGAAAGATACCGATCCTGGAGATCCCCGGCGCGATTTCTTTGGAAAGGTCGTTCGGTTTGGCCTGGAGCAGGACGATCGGTCGCTGCGGTGAGGTCAGCAGTGCCGCTTCTGTCTCGTTGATCTCTGCCACCTTTTTTGCCTCTTCGATATTTGCCACCATCACCGCGAAAGGTTTTGCCGGGCGTTGTTTGCGCTCTCTCAGACGCTTTAGCGCCGCATCATTTTTCGCATCGCAGATCAGATGGTATCCGCCCACCCCTTTGACCGCGACGATTTTCCCTCTCCGCAGCAGTTCAGTCGCCTCTTCGACCGGCATGGAGAGTTTCGGACCGCATTCATGACATCCGATAGGCTGGGCATGGTAACGGCGGTTTGTCGGGTCGCTGTATTCTGCCGCACACGCTTTGCACATCGTGAAACGGCGCATGGAGGTGTTTTGCCGGTCGTAGGGGAGTTTTTCGATGATCGTATAGCGCACCCCGCAGTCGGTACAGGTGATAAAGGGATGCAGATAACGTCGGTCGGAGGGGTCGAAGAGCTCTTTTTCACACGCTTTGCAGATGCCGACATCGGGAGGGATGAGCGTTGTGGCGACATTTTGGCTGCGGCTTTGGACGATTCTGAAATCCTCAAAAGAGCAGGGCAGGATCTCCGTCACCATGATCCTGTCGATCCTGGAGAGGGGCGGCGCTTCATTTTCGATACGGGAGATAAACTGCGACAAAATCTCTTTGGATGTGTTGCAGGTTATCACCACACCGAGTGAGTCGTTCCCCACTTCACCCCTTAAAGAGAACCGTCGTGCGAGATTGTAGATAAAAGGACGAAAACCGACACCCTGCACGGTACCGGAGATGCGTATGCGGTAAGTTTGCATAGAGAATATTATGCCTTCAAGGCTTCCTCTACGCCTTTTGCAATGATCGGCAAACGGTTTCGGATCACATCTTCGACGATATGCAAATCGATTCCCTCATAATCATGGGCTATGAAATTACGAAGTTCGTAACTGCCTTTGATATCCTCTTTTTCAAAATGAGAGAGTATCTCAAGTTCTCCGCCGTGTAAAAGTTTGTCAAACTGCTCCGCGATCGCCGTCAGATGCATCAGTATCGCGGCTCTTGCATTTTGTTCATCTTCGAGTGCATTGACAACAGAACTTTTCTCTTCTATGATATTTTCGATAAACCGAATCTTTTTACCGATTGCTTTGACGCGATTTATCGCTTTGACACTATACATAGATCATCTCTTTTTCGATATCAGCTTTAAAATCGGAAGCGCTGTCAAGATCAAACAGATCGATCTCTCTCTGAAGTTTGTTAGAGAGTAGTCCTCTGAGTTTTTTGACAAAATCAAAGTAGTCGTATGCACTGTTTCTTTCAAAAAAATCCCTGCTCTTCTGAAACGCTATATCGATATCGCTGTAACTGTTTTGCTGATTCTTCACATAACTTCCAAAGAGAGCGATCTTTTCAATCCCCATCTCTTTGAGTTGCGGTTTAAGTGTATCGATAGCAGTTATAATAGCATCTTTTTTTGTTTTCATGGCGTTATTATACCATACCTATAAAAACTGCGCCCCGTACACACTGTTTTCCCGGCCCATCGGATAGTTTCTGTTCAGAAGCGGCTGTTTGTGTCCGAGGTTTCGCTGCATTCTGCCCCAGAGAGACTGGTTGGCAAATGTCGTGCCGCTGAGGGTGAGTGTGGTGGTTTTGGTTTTTTCGCTCAGCTGGGTCACGATATCGGCGATGTAGTCTCCGAAACTCTCATAGATACTGTAACAGAGTATGTCCGCTTCTACACCGCTGACTCTGTAACTCATGATCGAAGCGAGAAAGGCGTAGTCGTTGAAACGGTTGTCTTCGACTTTGGTGTCTATCTGCATGCCGCCTTTGCCCAGAAAACTGAGAGCCGTCTCCGAGATGCCGTCAAAGCTCTCGTTTTCGAGCTCCAGCAGGATCGCCGTCACTTTAAAGAGATCGGTCTCCTCTTCGAGATTTTCGACTTTTTCAGAGAGTTTTGGGAACATGTTTCGAAAGTTTTCCACGAGCCTGTCCGATCCCTCCCTGAGCGTCGCGATATTTTCAAAGAGATTTGCACTTTCAAAATCTCTTGGGGGGATCACGTCGATCACCTCTTTTTTATTGTAGTAGAGAAAATGCAGACGGCTGTCGAAGTGTACACCGACCGCGCCATCATGAAGTCTGTCGTGTTCGGCCAGAACGCTGAGCATCGCCGCTTTGGCGACTTCAAAACGCTTCTCATTTTCGACAGAGAGAGGCGCATCTTCGGCCACCAGTACCTCTTTTGCGGGGATTGTATCGAAGTGGTCGGGTCTGTCGATGATCTTGCCCGCTTCAGTGTCGACACATGCCAGTCCGGATGCGACGGTGACCCGGCCAGCCTTGCCGTCTCCCACTTTTTTGGGAAAAATCGCACGCTCACCCTCTATCAGAAGTGTGGTATCTTGATTGATGAAGAGTCTGAAGTCTCGCTGTGCGGTGACGGGGAGGTCAAAATCGACCAGAAAATCGGCTTCTGTCTCTGCGTCACACGCCTCGTAGAGGATATACGCCTCTCCGGCGTTGATCAACTCTTTTGCCAGTAGCATGCTCATCCCGTCGTCGGGGTATTTGGTCCAGATACTGCTACCGAAAAGCGCCTTCGCTTCCTCACTTTTGGTCGCGACTCTCAGCAGCGGTCGTTCGATGCTCAGCAGGGCATTGAACTCCTGTACCACCATCATGAGGTGTTTGTTGAGTGCATTGACATCGGCGATGAAGAGTATCGCACGGGGTAGGGCAGGGGAGGTGGGCTTGTAAAACTTCCTGTAGCCATGCAGCGTTTTCATGACGACTGTTTTGCCTTTGGCGATCGCCCTGGCCGCCACTTCAAAAAGGGTGCGGTAGGTGCCTTTGTCGTTGGCGTAGCGTTCACTCTTTTTATCTACCATCCGCAGGGGGATGCCGCACTCCGTACAGGAGATGAGCGGATAGTTTTTTCTCAGTGGATTGGAACGCATCTCCTCTGC
>JANTHT010000008.1 GCA_024762235.1 Sulfurospirillum sp. | reverse complement strand
GCTGCCCACACCGCCCATTTTGGCGCAGTCACTGAAAACGTACCATCTGCTGTATTTTGCAGAGAGTTGCGTCAAGAGCTTTTCATCGAGCGGTTTGACAAAGAGAAGATCGAGCAGTCCCGCCTCCCGGTCCATGAGTTTCAGTGTTTCGTATGCACGACCCACGCCTGCGCCGTATCCGATGAGTAACACCTCTGAGTCGGCGTCTATCAGCAGTTCCGCTTTGGCTCTCTCCATCGGTTTCGCTTTGAAAGGCAACGGCCTGAAACTCCCTCTGGGGTATCTGAAGGCACAGGGCGTTTCCATCTTGTGGGCAAATCGGACAGCTTCATGCATGGTCGCTTCGTCGCGCGGGGCAAAGAGCGTCATGTTGGGGATGGCGCGCAGATAGGAGATGTCGAAAGCGCCCTGATGTGTCTCGCCGTCTTCTCCGACGATACCGGCCCGGTCTATCGCAAAGACTACCGGTAGTGCCATGATGCAAGCATCATGGATCACCTGGTCGTAAGCGCGCTGCAAAAATGTGGAGTAGATCGCGATAAAGGGCTTGAACCCCTCTTTGGCCATCGCACACATCGAAGTGACGGCATGCTGCTCTGCGATCGCCACATCCCAGAAGCGATCCGGAAAGGTTTCCATCAGGAGTTTGATACCGGTGCCGCTTGGCATGGCAGCAGTGACGCCGACCACTCTTTCATCCTGCTGTGCCAGTTCCAGCAGCGCTTCCGAAAACATCTTTGTCGCGTTTTTGGGACCTCCCTTGCTGACCGGTTTCCCTGTGTTGAGATCGAACTTGCTGACGCCATGCCAGTGTTCGTAACACCCCTCAGCGATCTTGTATCCCTTGCCTTTGACGGTTTGGGTATGGATGATGACAGGTCTGCCCATCTTTTTGGCGAGTGTGAAGGCTTCGATGAGGGAGGGGAGGTCATGTCCGTTGACAGGGCCAATATACTCCAGCCCCAGCTCTTCGAATAGGATGCCCGGCGTGATCAGTTTCATGCTCTCATCGAAACGTTTGGCGATATAGGTCGCCCCTTCCGGAAGATGTTCGAGCATCTGCTTGGTCTGCTGTTTGATCTTCTGGTAAATATTGCCGGCCATCACCTGGGAGAGATAGTTGCTGATCGCACCGATCGGTCGGGCGATACTCATCTCGTTGTCGTTGAGGATGATAACTGCAGGCAGTTTGATATCTCCCAGTTCGTTCATCGCTTCGTAAACCATACCCGCAGTCATCGAGCCGTCGCCGATCAATGCGACAGGGATGCGATCTTCCTGTTTGAGTTTGATCGCTTTGGCGGCACCGGTTGCCAGCGAGATGGAAGTCGAACTGTGTCCGGCGACAAAATAGTCGTAAGGGGACTCGGAAGGCTTGGTATAGCCGCTGATTCCGCCAAACTGGCGCAGTGTATCGAACTTCTCCCAGCGATCGGTGAGGAGTTTATGGGCATATGCCTGATGAGAGACGTCGAAGATAAAGGGGTCTTTGCGCACATCGAAGACATGATGCATCGCGACGATCAGTTCGACCGACCCCAGTGTGCTGCTCAGGTGGCCGCCGTTTTTACTGACAGTCTCCAATATTTTCTGTCGGATCTTTTCGCAAAGCGTTTCGAGCTCTGCGATCGTATAGTTGTGGATATCCATCTAACTCTCTTTTTGTAGGAACTGTAAGGCTTGCTTGTAGCGTGTGAGGATATTTCCGTCTATATTTTCCTCTCCTCCAACTATCACGACACCGCCTTTTTGTATCGCATCGTCTGGTTCTATTTTAATGAGAGTTTCTTTAAGTTGGCTGGATACAAAAGCAAAGTCCTGAGGATTGACTTTGAGTGTGACATCACTTCTCTCTTTGATATTTTTGAGCAGAAAACGGGCGATCTCCAGAGCGATTTGGGAGGAGTGTTTGTCGACCTCTCTGAGGATCACTTTTCGGGCAATGAGAAAAGCGCTCTCGAGCAGCTCTTCCTCCAGCTGCTGCAGCGCAGTTTCAAACAGATGCTTCTCTTCGTCGAGCAGGGTGATCGAACGGATGAACTGACTTTTGAGTGCTTCGATCTCTTCGTTCTGTTCCTTCTGAAAGGTTTCAATCGCTTCTTGCCTGCCGCGTTCATACGCTTCTTTTTTCGCCTCTTCGAGTGCCGCTGCATGCGACTGTTCGGATTTTTCGAGCTCCATCTGCAGCCTTACCACATCGGAGGTGAGCTGATCGATCTTCTCCATCAGCTCTTCGCGCTCCTGCGGCTGGAGGGTTTCGGACGTTTCCGGGGCGCTCTCCTGCCCGGCAGGCGCCATCGCATCTGTCTCTGCAAAAGGGTTCTTTTCAAACAGGACAATATCCGCTTCGTCAACGTCGAGTCTGTCAAAGCTGAATTTTTCGATCTTCGCGTGTTTCTCCTCGTCGGAGTTGATGATCTGTCCCATATTGTACGGCCGTCCTCTACTCGATCACTTCGTCGGCTTCACCCAGCTGCACAAGCCCTTTTTCCGCCAGTTTCTGTACCTCTTCGACGATCTTGCGCTGCGCCTCTTCGATATCTTTGACCTTTGTCGGCCCCATAAACTGCATCTCTTCTACGAAGGCTTCGGCGGCACGTGTGGACATGTTGTCCAGAAACTTCTGTTTGAGCTCTTCTCCTGCACCTTTGAGTGCGACCATGAGCTGGTTTTTGTCGAGCGCTTTGAGCAGTTCGCGTATCGCGTTCTTGTCGAGTTTGTTGATATCTTCGAAGGTAAACATGAGATCTTTGATCGTCGTGGCAAGCTGGGCATCGCTCTTTTCGATCAGTTCGATCGTCGATTTGGTCGCCTTCTGGCCCAGTTTGTTGAGCAGCTCCGCTACGGCGCGCGGACCGCCCACTTCGACTTTGTAGGAGGTGAGAGATTCGAGTTTGCTCTCCAGAACCGCAGAGACCCTTTTGATGATCGCGGGCGAGATATCGCCGAGGTTGGCCATACGGATCGTCACATCGGCACGGAGATTGTCGTCGAAGTAGGAGAGTGTCTCCGCCGCTGCGACAGGACTCATGTGCGCCAGGATCAGGGCGATAGTCTGCGGGTGCTCCGAGACGATAAAGTCAGCCAGTTGGTCGGGTTTGACCTTGGCGAGGAAGTTGAAACTCTTGGCCTCACCCAGCTCTTTGGAGAGACGGTTGAGGATCTGCTGGGCCGTTTCGGGGCCGAATGTCTTGAAAAGAATCTCTTTGGCATACTCGAGACCGCCGCTGACGATATAGTTGTTCGACTGCATCAGCACCAGAAACTCTTCCAGCACTGCTGTGGCGATCGGTTTGTCGACATTCTGCATGCGTGCGATCTCCGCGGAGAGGTTCGTGATGAGGTCGATATCCATGTTGGCGAAGATCCGCGCAGTCGTATCCTCCCCCAGCTGGGTCAGAAAGATCGCGATCTTCTGACTCATATTGAGGGACTCCAGAAACTCCTGTTGCTCTTTGGTCAGATTGGGTTTTGTGTTGTTCGCCATCTATGCCTCGTTCTCATCTTCGATGATCGATTTGATCAGTTTCGCCGTATCTTCGGGACTTTTTTCGATTTCCTGGCGCACTTTTTCCAGGATCACCTCGTGCTTGATATCCTCTTTATCCAGACCCTTGCCCAGACCCAGCTCCTCTTCGGCGCGTCGCTTCGCTTCGTTGTACTCTTTGAGCAGCTCGTCCTCCTTCTCCTCCTCTTCGAGTTCACTTTCGAGATTTGCCTCTTCTTCTTCCTCTTTATACTCTTCGAGCATACGCTGGCCAAACGGCGCGATCACCTTCCTGTAGAAGAGGAAGAGCAGGGCGAAGGCGAAGAGATACTTCAGAAGCGGCAGAAAAGGGTTGATGTACATATCTGCGATCGTATGCATCTTTCCGGCCAATCCTTCGGGTTTTTGTGCAGAGAGAGGGTTGAATTCGAAGTTGCTCACGGCGACTTTGTCACCCCGTTTTTCATTGTATCCGATACTGTTTTTGACGATATTTTCGATCGCCTTGATCTCCGTCTCATCCAGCGGCACATAGACAGTTTTCTCCTCTTTGGTCTTTTCATCGGGTTTCGTCTCGTACTTGCCGTCTACGACGACCGCTGCGGTAATGCGTTTGACCGTCGCGAAGGGGCCTTTGGTACTGGTCACTTTCTTGGAGATTTCGTAGTTGGTGGTGGTGGAACTCTTCTCATACTTTTCACCCGCAGCTTTCTTCTTCTCCGTACCCTCGACCGGACCGATGTTGCTGATCGCACCCGGAACACCGCCCGTTTCGGCGGGTGTCGCTCCCTGACGCTTCTCTTCGAGGCTCTGTTCACTGCGTACGACAGATTCGGGATCGTAGTATTCACTCTTTTCGTTTTTCTGCTCGAAGTCGAAGTCGATCGTCACTTTGGCAACCACTTTGTCCGGCCCTCCGAGGATCGGTGCGAGCACCTTTTCGATCTTCTTCTCATAGGTGCGTTCGAACTCTTTTTTGTATTTGACCTGGGCCGCGACCAGTTCGGGTTCGAATCCTTCAGTCGTCTCCTCTCCCAGAGGCAGACCGTTCTGGTCGATAATCTTGACATTGTCGGGCGTCAGCTCGGGTACCGAGGCGGCAACGAGATTTTTGATACCGGTGATCTGCCGTGAAGTGAGTTTGCCACCCTCTCTGATCTTGAGCACAACCGATGCGGTCGGGACACTCTTCTCTTCGACAAAAACACTCTCTTTGGGCAGGGCGATATGGACCTGTGCATCTTCAATGGGACTGAGCGAAACGACCGTTTTGGAGAGTTCACCCTCCAGTGCTCTGAGGTATTTGATCTTCTGGGCGAAATCGGTTTCGCCGAAGTTGGTTTTGTCAAAGAGTTCGAAGCCTATCTTGCCGCTTTTGGGGATTCCCTGTGCCGCGATGGCGATACGCTCTTTGTAGACATACTCTTTGGGTACCTCGATCGTCCCTTCGTTGACGATGCGGTAGGGGATATTCTCTTTTTCGAGTTGCTCGATCACGAGTGCCGAGTCGGCCGGGGAGATGTGATCGAAGAGCACTCTGTAGCCGTCGTGCGTTTTGCGGCTGTTGGTATAAAGCACTAGAAAGACCAGAAACGCGATCACAGCAAGCGTAGAAGCAGCGATGACGATCTTCTGTCGTTTGCTCAGTTTTGTAGTGATTGCAGTGATCTGTGCGATGAGTGTCTTGAAATCCATCTAATGTTTGTTACCTCTGCAGAAGTGGTGAAATCTCTTCGAAAAATCTCTCATTTTGCTCCGGCAGACCGATCGTGACACGGATGCCGTTGATACCGTAGCTTTTTAAATCTCTTATTATTATACCTTTTTTTAATAACATTTGTGCTATTTCACTCGAATTATGCTTGTCATCAAAAAGCAAAGTAATAAAATTTGTATAGCTTTCTATGAAATCTATTTGATTTTTTTTCGCAAAATCTTCATACTTGCGCATCTCGCTGAAGTTGTTTTCGATTGTCCTGTCGACAAACGCCTGATCTTCCAGCGCCGCCGCGGCCGCTTTGAGAGAGAGTGAAGTGACGTTAAAGGGCGGGCGCATCTTGTAGAGTGCCTGCATGATCTCTTCACGCGCGATACCGTACCCCACACGCATGCCGCCCAGGCCGTAGGATTTGGAAAATGTCCCCAGATAGAGGGTGTTGGGAAAAGTTTCGATCAATTCCCGTGGGTCGATCCTCTTTTTCGGATCTTTGGCTGCGGCAAAATCCTGATAGGCACCATCGACGACGACCATCGTGTTATCGTCTATCTTGCGGATGAAGTCGTAGACATCCTCTTTATCGAGCGACTCGCCGAGCGGATTGTTCGGCAGGCAGAGAAAGATGATGCCGATCGCGTCGCGGTGCTTTTTGTAGAGGGTGTAAAACTCGTCGAGATTATGCTGGCGAGAAGGGGTTTTGAGCACTTTTGCACCGATCTGGCGGGCATAGATCTCATACATGGCGAAGGTGGTTCTGGCCGTCAGCAACTGTTTGTATCTGTTGGCCTTGGCACTGACGGCAAAAGAGATCACCTGGTCGCTTCCCGCGCCGATGATCAGATTTTTGGTGCCGATGCCGAACTTTTGCGCGAGGGCCTCTTTGAGTTCCACCATGCTGTCGTCGGGATACATATAGACTTCCTCCGCATGGGTGCGGATCGCTTCGACCACTTTCGGACTGGTCCCGAAAGGGTTTTCGTTGGAGGCGAGTTTGACGATTTTTTCGGGAGGGATGCCGTATTCGCGCATGACCAGTTCGATCGGCTTGCCCCCTTCGTAGATTTTGATCGATTCGAGCTGTCTGTTAAAGCGCATTTTTCTCTCCCGATACGTAGCTGCCGAGCCACTTGATTTCACCTTTGGAGTTACGGATCACTTCCTGGATGTTTGCATCGTCGATATGCCCTTTGAAGTCGATGAAAAACATCGATTTGAAGTGCTCTTCCATCAGCGGACGCGACTCTATTTTGGTGAGATTGATCCCGTGATCCTGGAAGTTTTTGAGAAAATCGACCAGGCTGCCGGGTGCGTTGTCGGTTTTGGCGATGATGGAGGTTTTGTCATTGTCGCTGCGCTGGTTCTTGAAGTCACTCAAAATCAGAAAGCGTGTCCGGTTGGCGCGGTTGTCTTCGATCTTTTCGAAGTGGATCGGCAGGTTGTAGAGTTTCGCCGCGATTGCAGAACAGATCGCCGCCCCCTCTTTGTCCTCCTTCGCTTTTTGTGCGGCAGCGGAGGTGGAGTAGGTCGGGATGAACTCCAGATCCATCAAAAAGTGCTCTTCGAGAAAGTTTTTGCACTGGTTGTACCCCTGCGGATGTGAATAGATCCGCTTGATCTCTTTCAGGTCTTCGGCAAGCGTGGCAAAAGAGTGGTGGATATCCATGTAGAGTTCTGCGACGATTTTGGAGTCGTACTTGTTGAGGCAGTCGATCGTCGTGCCCACGGCCCCTTCGGTATTGTTCTCGATCGGGATGACACCGTACTTCGCTTCTCTGTTCTGCAGCACCTTGAAAACCGCTTCGATGGAGTTGAGCGGCAGGTAGTAGCTGAGTGCTCCGAAACGGCTCTCTGCCGCCTGATGGGTGTAGCTCCCCTCCGGCCCCAGATAGGCGATCTTCTCGGGCAGTTCCAGGTTGCGGCTGACAGCAAAGATCTCCATGTATATCGCTTCGATCGCTTCGGGAGTGAGGTCGCCGTCGTTGAGGCGGTTGAGCCGCTCGATGATCTCGCGTTCACGCTCGGGGCGGTAGATGGAAGAGCCGTCGTTTTGTTTCAGCTTGCCCACCTCCTTGACATAGCGCATGCGCCGGTTCAATAGTTTCAGAAGTTCATCGTCTATCTTGTCGATACCCTCTCTCAGTTCCTGTAGTGTCATGTCAATCCTTTTTAAGGTACGCCTTTTCGAGTGCGATCATGTCTTCAAATGTTTCGCGCCTGCGGATGAGCCGGTCATGCTTGCCGTCATCTTCGAGCGCCACTTCTGCGACACGTCCGCGGGTGTTGTAGTTGGAACTCATCGTCGAGCAGTAGGCCCCTGCACTGTGGATGACAATCAGATCTCCCTCGCGGGTGATTGGGAGCGAGACGTTTTTGGCAAAAAAGTCGCCACTCTCACAGACGGGACCGACAACATCGCATTCTGAAACCTCTTCGTCCGCACCCTTTCCGATGAGTTCGATTGTGTGGTGCGCATTGTAGAGGGAGGGGCGGATCAGGTCGTTCATGCCGCCGTCGACGATAACAAAACGTTTGTCACCGTTCACCTTTTCGTAGAGTACGCGGGTCAGGAAGTAGCCGCTGTTGGCACTGAGATAGCGTCCCGGCTCCATCATAATCGTCACATCCAGACCGGTGAGTGTGGAGAGGATCGCCTGTGCGTAGTCGTAGGGTTCGATCAGCGTCTCATTCTCGTAGCGTATCCCCAGTCCCCCGCCGATATCGAAGAAGCGGATATCGATGTCGAGCACTTTGAGGCTGCGTACCAGATCCGCGACGATGGCACTCGCCTCCCTGATCGGTTCGAGCTGTGTGAGTTGCGAACCGATGTGAAAGTGGATGCCGACCGGATCGAGGAAGTCGGAATTCCTGGCGAAGATATACATCCGCTTGGCGGTATCGAGATCAACGCCGAATTTGTTCTCATGCAGGCCGGTCGAGATGTAGGGGTGTGTCTGCGGGTCGATGTTGGGGTTTACACGGATGCTGATGCGCGCCTCTTTGCCCAGTTCTGCAGCCTGTATCTCGACACGGTTGAGCTCCGCTTCACTCTCGACGTTGATCATGAGGATATCTTTCTGCAGCGCTTCACGGATCTCGTCGTCACGTTTGCCCACCCCGCTGAAGATGATTTTGTAGTGGGGGACACCGGCATAGAGTGCGCGTTTGACTTCCCCGATACTGACACAGTCACACCCTGCACCCAGATTACCCAGATGTTGGATCACCGAGAGATTGGAGTTGGCTTTGACAGCGTAGCAGATGAGCGATTTTTTTGCTTTGAATGCCTCTTTGAGACTGTTGTATCGGGTCGTGATATAGTCAAAATCGTAGAGATACAACGGCGTGTCGTATTTCTCTGCAAGTGCTTGAAAACGGATCATGAAGTACCTTGTTTTTGGGGTATTTTACCCAAAAAGGCTAAAAAGGTGCATCAGCGGTATTTTCGGTAGATATACCATGCCGCGACAGAGAGCAGCACGATCGGCAGGATGATCCCAGCTTCGGGTGAGATGGCGCCGTTGAGCGCAATCTGTGTAAGGGTGAAGAGGATCCCCCAGACCACCAGGGTACCGAAGATAACAAGCGTCGTGAAAAGAGGCAGGTTGGCGCCCCTGTGCTGCGGGGGAAAGAGAAAAAAGAGGCCGAAGAGGGTGATGGGTGCGAAGAGAGGGAAGAAGAGCATCATGTAGAGATTGGCGCGTATCTTTTCGGTGCGCAGATTCTGTTTGCCCAGCAGTGTGAGCGCGGAAAAGGAGTCCTGGATCGTCAGTCTCGGCGAGCTCTGGAAGAGGGTGTCGATGATACGCGGCGTAAAACCGCGCAGCACATCGCGCGTTTTATGGGTCGTGATCGTCAGTTTTACCTCTGCCACATTGTCGGGGGTGATGTGCGGTTTGTGCATGATTGTGACATCCTCGAGTTCCCAGTGGTCGTTTCTGAAGTGCCCCCTGCCGGCTTCGATGATCTCTGTAAGTTTGCCGTCGTCGATTTTGAAGATTTTCATCCCGATGGCACTTTTGTCGTGTGGATTGAGCTGTTCGATATAGGCGTAATTCTCACCCGATTTGAGAAAGATGGAAGCGCTGACGGAGGAGATCGTCCCCATACGGCGGATGTTGTTCGTCGTCTCCAGCGACTGGACGAAGTAGGGAAGGGTGTTGAGGCCGATATAGAGCAGCGTCAGCAGCGATGCGATGATGACAAAAGGTTTGACCACACGCTCTTTGCTCACACCCAGCGCGTAGAGGGTCACCAGTTCATTGCTTTTGATGATCTGCAGCATCGCCAGCAGCAGTGCGAAGATCAGGGAAAGGGGGAGGGTGTAGTTGATGAACTCCAGAAATTTGTTGACCGCATAGAGGATCTGCAGGTTCGCCGAATCGGGCAGGCGCTTGAGGTTGCGCAGCAGGTCGAAACCGACAAAAAACAGTTCGAAAGCCACAAATAGCAGCAGAACTTTCCGCAGATAGAGCCTGGAGAGAAACTTCTGAAAAAGCAGCATCTACCGCTCGCCGGCACAGTAGTCGGTTTTGGCGGGGTAGCGGTTTTGCAGTGTTTTGATGTCGGAGTGTGCGAGTTCCAGTGCCATCTGTGCCGCGATGTCGACCACCTTTTCGACGCAGAGCCACTCCTCCTGCCGGAAGTCACTGAGTACATGGCTGATGACATCTTTTCCTGCAGGAGGGCGTGAGATGCCGATGCGGATACGGTCGTAATCGTTGCCTGCCAGTGCATCGATAGACTTGAGACCGTTGTGTCCGCCGCTGCTGCCGCCATGTTTGAGTTTGATGCGCCCAAGCGCGATATCGAGTTCGTCATGGATGACGATGAGGTGCGACGTTTTGTAGTAGCGTGTGACTGCCAGTACACTCTCTCCGGAGAGATTCATGTAGGTCATGGGTTTGAGCAGCAGTATGTCACGATGCTTGTAGAGTGCACCCTTGAAAGTCGATTTGGTGATGTTTTGGGGGGAGAGGTCATCGAGCAGTTTGTCGATGACCATGAAACCGACATTGTGCCGGTTCTTTTTATATTTGTCGGTGGGGTTGCCAAGTCCGACGATGAGAGTCATCAGTGCTTATTTCGCTTTGATGACACCAACGACGGAAACTCTGTCGGCTTCCATGATTTTGACATTTTCAGGAACGGTGATATCTCTGACGAGGATGGAATCACCAACGTCCAGATCACTGACATCGAGCTCGAAAACGTTTGGCAGATCTTTACCGGCACACTTGACCAGCAGTCTCTTTTTAGAGTAGATCAGTACACCTTTGTTTTTGAGTCCTTTCGGGGATCCGACTGCTTTGACGGGTACGAGGTATTTGGATACGACATCATCCTGAACGACACGAAGGTCTACATGCAGAAGTTGCATGGTTACAGGGTCTTTCTGATACTCCTGAATCACCACTTTGTACTCCTGATCGCCCACTTTTACGGGAAATGCGAGACTCTCTTTGTGTCTGACCGCTTTGATGAATTCGTTCGACTTGAACGCGGCGTTGACATTCTCCATCCCCTTCGCGTAGATGTTGGCGATTAGATAACCATCTCGTCTCAAAGCTTTGGTCGCTTTTTTACCGATACTATCTCTAACGATACCTTCTAACATTGTTGTCCTTTACTTGATTTAAGTGCGCGATTATAGGCAAAGTTAGCTAAATATTTGCTTGAACAACACACTTTTGTCAAACTCACACCTTCTCTTCGATCTTCAGGTCGATCATCGCATCTTCGATCGTCTCTCTGCCGACGTTGGCGCTGTCGAAATTATCCAGTTGCATCTTGAGATCGCCGCGGTTGGTGGCGTTGAGCAGCGCTTCGTTTTCGTCGATGATCCCTCTCTGGTAGAGGTCGAGCAGGGCCTGGTCGAAGGTCTGCATGCCATAGATATCTTTACCCTCCGCGATGGCGTCTGTGATCTCTCCGTCGCGCCCGTCGGAGATGAGCGATTCGATACGTGCGTTACGAAGGAGTATCTCGATCGCTGCGGCACGTTTGCCGTCCCGTGTCTTGACCAGACGCTGGGAGAGGACCCCCTGCAGCACCGCCGCCAGTGACATGCGGATCTTGTTCTGTTCGTTACCCGGGAACATACCGATGATACGGTTGATCGTATCTTTTGCGTCGACGGTGTGGAGGGTGGAGAGGACGAGGTGGCCTGTTTCAGCGGCATGCATCGCCGTTTCGATCGTCTCCATGTCACGCATCTCGCCGACGAGAATGATATCGGGATCTTCACGCAGCGCAGCACGCAGCGCCGTGGAGAAGTCGAGCGCATCCTGTCCTATGGCGCGCTGATTGACCAGGGACATCTGGTCTTTGTAGACGAATTCCACCGGATCTTCGATCGTGATGATATGGCGTCTCTGGGTCTTGTTGACTTCGTTGATGATCGAAGCGAGTGTGGTAGACTTACCGCTTCCGGTAGGCCCGGTAACGAGTACGAGACCACGTTTGAGTGAGGTGAGTTTGTGGATACTTTCGGGGAGTTTGAGCGTCTGCATGGAGGGGATCTCCACGGGGATGACACGAAAGACGGCCGAGACACCCTCGGTCTGGAAAAACATGTTGCCGCGAAAGCGGTAGTCGTCGTTGAGTTTGAAGTTGAAGTCGACACTCTTCTGCTCGACCAGTTCGGCGAAGCGGCTGCGGAGTACCTCCTTGGCGAGTTGTATGCCGTCGTCATGCGAGAGAATTTCATTGGAGAGGGGCATCATTTCGCCGTTGATGCGTCCCCGGAAGGTCGATCCGCTTTTGAGGTGGAGGTCACTTCCCCCGTGTTTGATCAATCCACTGAGGTAAAACTTCAGCTTCTCCAGCATCTTAAAGTCGAGTTGGTCGACCGATACCTCTTTCTCCTGTTGCAAATCTCTCTGTTGTACCATCTTTTTCTATCCTTTTTCAAGTTCTTTCATGATCTCTGCGAACGCTTTCTGAAACGCGTCAAGACCCTCTTCGAGCAGTGAAGCGTAGATCGCTTCGATGTCGATCTTTTTCTCCTGCATCAGTGCAAAGAATGCGTCGATTTCACGCTCTGCCACAGGCTCCCTGACCTCTCTGATGCCGGTTTTGACAAAGGCATCGATCGTGCCAAGTGGCGCCGTGTTGACGCTGTCGGCATAGAGCAGTTCGGTCACATAATAGTCTGCCGGCAGATCGTCGCCCTTGACACCCGTACTGGCGAAGAGGGCCCGGACATGGGGCAGATCCCTGCGTACGATCTCATGATAGATCCGTGTCGCGTTGTAGATACCCAGCTTCGCTGTCGGTATGCCGACCTCTTTGAAGTGTGCATCCATCTTGCGGTCGAATCTGCTGACGAAGATACTGACGACACCCTGCGGCAGCGTTTTTTGGGAAGCTTTCGCCGTAAACGCTTCACTTCCACTCTCCATCGCATCGACCGAACGTTTCGCCTGTTCGGGAGAGAAGATCAGCGTCGCGTTGACGTTGATCCCCTCAGCCATCAGTGCTTCGATCGCTTCGTATCCCGCTTCGGTGGCGGGGACTTTGATCATGACGTTGGGACGGTCGATCGCCGCGAAGAGGCGTTTGCCTTCCGCGATCGTACCCTCCGCGTCGTTACAGAGTGACGGATCGACTTCGATGCTGATGAAACCGTCATCCCCCTTTTCATAAAGGGCTGTCATTAAATCGGCAGCAAGGGTGATATCCTTTATAGCCAGCGTTTCGTAGATCTCTTTGGGGCTTTTCCCGCTGAGTTTTTCGATATCTTCCCGGTAAGCGGGTGAACTCTGAAATGCGTTCTGGAAAATCGCGGGATTGCTCGTCGCACCGTTGACGATCTTCGCCTCCAGCAGTTTTGGAAAATCGCTCTCTAAAAATCCTCTCTCCACAAAATCGCACCAGAGTGCAAATCTTCCCTCTTCGATGTACATTATATCTCTCCTAAAAGTTGTGTCAGATCTTTGGTGTCTATGATGACATTTGCCTCGCGTTTGAGGATCTCTTTGGCGCAGAACGCGACGCGTGTGTCGGCATGCGCAAACATGGAGCGGTCGTTGGCGCCGTCTCCGACGACGACCGTTTCGGCACGTGTCACACCCAGCAGGTTTTGGAGGCGTACCAGCATGTCTCCCTTGGAGAAGTCGAACATCATGTCTCCTCCCACAAGGCCGGTCAAAAGCCCCTCTCTGGCATGCAGTACGTTGGAAAAGTCGGCATCGTAACCGAGTATATCCCTGGCATAAGAGGTGGCGTTGCGAAAACCGCCGCTGAAAACCACAACCGTATAGCCCCGCGCTTTGAGGGCGGCTATCGTCTCTTTTGCCCCGGGCATATAGGGCAGGTTGTGGCAGATCTCGTCCACTTTTGCCGCCTCCAGCCCGCGCAGCAGCGTCACACGTGTCGTCAGGCTCTCGAAGAAGTCGAGTTCCCCCTGCATTGCGCGCTCGGTGATCTCGGCCACCTTCTCTTCCAGTCCCAGCGGTTTTGCCAGAAAATCGATCGTCTCGCCATCCATCAGTGTGGAGTCGAAATCAAAGACACACAGTTTCATCGATACCCTTTAAAATTTTTGGGATATAATAGCGAATTATCCAATAAAGAGAGAAGAGACGACGCCCTATGTTCGATGACTTTATCACCAAACTGCAAAACGATACATTTCTGACGCTGGAGACGACGCCCAGACACTCCGCCACCTTCGCTCCGGTGGTGGATCGGATCAAAGCGCTGGGGCTCCACAAAAAGGTGGATGGATTCAGTGTGACCGATTCGCCTCTGGCGAAGATGAAATACAGTGCCTTCTTCGCATCGCTCATGCTGCAGCAAAAGTTCAAAAAACCCGCACTCTGTACCGTCAGCATGCGTGACCGCAACAAGATCGCGCTGCAATCGGCACTTCTTGGTGCCAACGAGTACGATATCCGTGCCATCCTGGCCCTGACGGGCGATCCCGCTTCCATGAGTGACCAGCCAGGCACCAAAGGGGTTTTCGAAGGCAACTCGACACTGCTGCTCGATATCATCAAATGTTTTAACGGCGGGATCGACTATGCCGGGAAGCCGCTCGATGAACGCCCCGGGACGATCTACCCCTTCGCCGTCTCCAGCGCCTTCGCCAAAAACCCCAGAAATCTCCAGAAAAAGCTGCGTCAGAAACTCGAACACGATGCGATGGCGATCATCACGCAGCCGGTCTACAGCACCGAAAACGCCGGCATGCTGCTCGAACTCTTCGAAAAGGCGAAAGTCGAAGTGGGTTCCAAAGCGGCCGATGCCCAGCTGATTCTGGGATTTTTCCCGATCACGAAACTGCGCACCGCACAGTTTCTAACGTCGCATGTACCGGGTGTAGATGTACCCAAAGAGTGGCACGAAGCCCTCTATGAAGCCAAAAACAGCGGCGATGAAGCGCAGGAGAAGCGGGGCAGGGAGCTGAGCGGCAGACTCTTCGAAGCGCTCTACGCACTCCATCCCAGGATTCATGTCATGGCAGCCAACAACTTCGCACTGGCGAAAGAGATGATCTCCCTGGTGCGATAGCTGCAGATCCGCGTCAGAAATCTCTTTTGAGAAGTGCGGGGACTTTGAGGATCGTCAATATCGTCTTCTCTTTTTTCCCGATACCGTAGATCATCCCCTGGTCTTTCTGGAGTGTCTCGGGCGTGGGATCGATCGCACTCTTTTTCAACCGTACCGCTTCGGTCAGTCTGTCGATGACAAATCCCGCGATATTCTCCCCATCCTTCATGACGATATAGCGTGTATTTTCATCCTCTTCCTTTTTGGGGAGGCTGAACTTCAGCCGCAGATCGATCAGAGGGATCACGTTGCCCCTCAGATTGAAAGCCCCCAGCACATAGGAGGGTGTTCGGGGGATGCGCGTATATTCGATCGGTTTGATGATCTCCTGGATGCTGAGGATGGGGATCGCATACTCTTCGTCACCGACGATAAAGCCGACCAGTTGTATGATCTCTTCATCCGCACTCTGTCCGTTGTCGATCAGATTGTGCTGCTGCTCCTGCTGTTTTTTCAGGACCTGGTCCAGTTGTCTGCTCATGATACACCCTCCATTACCGGTAATTTTATATTTTTACGAACTGTTTCCATCAGATAGTCAGCCGAGTAGGGCTTGGTGATATACTCGGTCATACCCGACTCGATACCTCTGAGTCTGTCCGCCTTGGAGACGCGTGACGTCACCGCGAGCAGCGGCAGGTTTTTGTATCTGGAGTATTTTCGAATCTCGCTGGCGAGCGTATATCCGTCCATCTGCGGCATCTCGATATCGATCAGGATAGCGTCGTAGGAAGTATCTCCCGATTTGATCATGTTGAGCGCTTCGACACCGTTGGTCGCTTCGCTGAGAGTCAGCCCCAGCGGTGCCAGGGATTTTTTCATAATCAATCTGTCGGTCTTGCTGTCGTCCACGATCAGTATATGGTAATCTTCAGGCCGCTCTTTGGGCGTGCTCTGACTGCTGATCTGCTCTGTCAGGTCGACATTGATCTCTTTCGCCAGATGCATCATGGCGGCGACATCGGTGATGAGCGTTACACCGCCGTCTCCGCGGATCGTCGCGCCGGCGATCCCTTCGATCCCCTGGAGGTAGTCGCCCATCGATTTGATGACGATCTCCTCCTGTCCGACCAGACCGTCGACGATGATACCGAGTTTGCTCTCCGCCAGTCCGATGATGACGACATAGACATGTTCACCCGTTTCGAAGACCTGTTCGACGCCGAACATATCGGAGAGGCGCACCAGGGAGAGGATCTCGTTTCTGAGTCGCAGCACGTTTTTACCTTCGATCGTATAGATTTCGTCGATCGAGATGCGTACTGTCTCCAGAACCGATGCCAGTGGAATCGCGAAGAACTCTTCCTGTACTGACACGAGCAGCGACTGCATGATCGCCAGTGTCAGAGGAATCTTCAACTTGAAGACAGACCCTTTGCCCAGTTCGCTGTCGATATCGATGATCCCGTTGAGTTTTTCGATATTGGTCTTCACGACATCCATACCCACACCGCGTCCCGAAATGCCTGTCACTTTGGCGGCAGTCGAGAAACCGGGCCTGAAGATCAGTGCATAGGACTCTTTGTCGCTGAGCTGCTCCGCTTCCCTCTCCGTGATGATCCCTTTTTCGATCGCTTTTCTCTTCAGAAAGTCAGGGTCCATACCCGCACCGTCATCTTCGATGGCGATGACGATCTGATTGCCCTCGTTGTAGGCTTTCAGTTTGACCGTACCCTTGCGCGGTTTGCCTTTGGCTTCACGCTCGTCCGGCGACTCGATACCATGGTCGCATGAGTTGCGGATCATGTGTACCAGCGGATCGCCGATCTCTTCGACGATCGATTTGTCCAGTTCGGTATCTTCTCCGGTGGTGATCAGTTCGATCTCTTTGCTGAGTTCTCTGGAGAGATCGCGTACCAGGCGCGGAAATTTGTTGAAGACTTTGGAAACCGGCAGCATTCTGGTCTTCATGACCGCGATCTGCAGGTCTGTCGTGACAAGTGAAACGGCAGATACGACCTGGTTGAGCTCTTCGAGAAACTTCTCCCCCTCATAACGCTCTTCGACATCGTCGTAGATCTTGAGCAGGCGGTTTTTGCCGAGTACCAGTTCGCCGATCAGATTCATCAGGTGATCGAGGCGTTTGACTTCGACGCGGATCGTCTGTTCGGGCGTCGTACCGCCTCTTTTACCGACCGGCGCAGGTATAGCTTCCGAATCCTCAGCCGCTTTCTCTTTTCTCTTGTCAGCCGCTTTTTTCGCCTCTTCTTCCTGCTGCTTCTTCGCTTTTTTCGCCGCTTTCTCTCTCTGCTTCTCTTCGAGGAGTCTGGCGATCTCCGCTTCGACCTCTTCGTCGCTCATCTCGGAGTAGTCAGGTTCGGCTTCGACCTCTTTTTCTGCTTCGGCTGTCATCTCCTCTTCGGCTGCCTCCTCTGCCTCAGCATCTGCAGGGGCTTTTTCATCTGCCACTTCAGAGGGGGAGTGCCCCTGTGAGATGCGGTCGAAACGCTGGCAAATATCGTCGATCGCGATACCGCACGCCGTATCGGTACCACTCTGCTTGATCCCTTCCAAAAGCCCCTTCATCATGTCCACCGACTCCAGGATCACATCCATGATCTCGGGGGTGATCTTGAGTTCGTCACGTCTGGCTTTGTTGAGGACATCTTCCATATGGTGCGTCAGTCTCGTCAGCACATCGAAGTTGAGAAACGAGCTCGATCCTTTGACCGTATGGGCGACGCGGAAGATGCGGTTGAGCAGATCCAGGTTTTCGGGATCGTTCTCCAGCTCGACGAGATCCTGATCGATCTGTTCGACGAGTTCAAAAGCTTCTATCAGAAAGTCTTCCAAGATATCTTGTAAATCATCCATTGTCGTTCCTTATACCGTGATCATGTTTTTGTTGTCGTTTGAATGGATCGCTTTGCTGATCTCATCGTAAAATGTGCTGGCGTCGAACTTCGTCAGATAAGCTTCGGCACCCGCCTCTTTGCCCCGTATGTCACTGAAATGGTCGCTGATGGAGGAGTTGAAGACGAGGGGGATCGTTTTGAGCTTTTCGTTGTTCTTGACATGTGAAGCGAAGTGAAAACCGTCCATCTGCGGCATCTCGACATCGGAGACGATGATCTTGAGCTCGTTGGCGATATTGTCACCGAAGATGTTGAGCATCTCCTGCAGCTTCTCGAGTCCCTCCTTGCCATCCTGCGCTTCGATGACGTTGAAGCCCATCTTCTCCATCGCCTCCTTGACGATGCGTCTGGCGGTGACACTGTCATCGAGCACGAGTGCCGATCCCTGAAACTGTTCGATCTGGCCGGAAGTCTCTGTTGAAGGGGTGTAGAGGCCCAGATCTTCGATAATACTCTCCAGATCCAGAATCAGCAGCACTTCGTCGTTCTCGATCTTGGTGACACCGGTGATGCGTGTCTGATTGAAGGCGCTGTTGTCTCCGGAACTGAACGAAGCGGATTCGATATCGCCCCAGCTGATACGCCGGATGCGTCTCGCTTCATGTACGGCGAATCCTATCAGGATATTGTTGAATTCGGTGATGATGATCCGGCGGTTGGCTTTGGCGTTTTCAGGCTCTTTGGCATTCATCCAGCGTGCTAGATTGATGACCGGTATGACAACGTTTCGCAGATCGAAAATCCCGTCGATATATTCGGGCGTACCGGGAAGCTCTGTCAGTGTCGGCATCTTGATGATCTCCCGCACTTTGGCGACGTTGACGCCGTAGACCCCTTCGTAGACTTTGCCGTCCTCCTCCTTGAGCAGCCGAAAATCGACCAGCTCCATCTCGTTGGAACCCACCTTTAAGATGTTGTCATCATTCATATATTATCCCCTTATGAGCACTTCTTCGAAAACGACTCTGTCCGTGAAGGAGATGCGAAAGCAGCTCTTGTCACAGGCGAACGAAGAGAAGTTTCTGTAGCGAAAGCCGTCGAAACGGTACTCTGTGTTCTGGTGATAGTGCCCTTCACAGACAAAATCGATTTTGCTTATCCCTATATCGTACTTTTGGATTTTTTGTTTAATAAAGGCTCTGAAACCGGGGATTTTGAAACAGATATATTTCTGTTGCTGTTTTTTGAGGATCTTTCGGGAGATGGCGCGGGAGCGGAGGATATCGAGGAGATTGAGCATGGAGAGGAGAAGTGGATTGCGGATGAGGCGTGTGTAGAGACGGTAGCGCCACCCTTCGTTCCAGTCTCCGTGGGAGAGGAGGATGCGTTTGCCGTGGAAACGGCAAGAAATCGGCTGCTTTTGGATAGGGTAGACGCAGAGACAGGGGAAGAGGCGGCGAAGGTTGAAATCATGGTTCCCTTCGAGGTAGTGAATCTCCACTTTGCGAGAGAGGCGGTTGAGGAGGTCGATCGTTTTTCGATAGTGTGCATGGGTGTAGGAGACCTGCCCGACGAGCAGGTCGAACATGTCGCCCATCAGAAAGAGTTGGGGGGTCTGCAACTCCCCCTCGTCGAGCATGCAGAGAAAACGGTAGAACCCTTCGCGGGTGACGTTGTCGTGCGCGTCGGAGATGAAGAGCGCGCCCTCTTTTATCTCGAGCGCGTTTTCAGGGGACATAGGCGATGGTCGGTATACCCAGCCCCTCAGCATAGCCGCACATCAGATTGGCGTTGACCACCGCCTGGGAAGAGGCGCCGCGCAGGATGTTGTCGATCGCGGAGTTGATGTAGAGTTTTTGCCCGACACGTTTGGCGAAGATATCACAGAAGTTGGTGCCGGAGGGGGATTTGATATCGACCGGTTTGTCGAAGAGGCGTACGAAAGGGGCCTCTTCATAGAAATCACGCAGTACAGCCATCGGGTCGATCTCCTCTTTGAGCAGGAGGTAGGTATCGATCATCTCACCGCGTGTGACGGGGATGAGATGGGGGACGAAGTTGACATCGAAGTTTTTGCCGCTCTGCATGCGTAGTTTTTCCGCGATTTCGGGCTGATGGCGGTGGACGAGCGGATTGTAGGGGAAGATGTTTTCGTTGATCGTGACGAAGTGGGTGTTGTGGCTGCACTTCTTCCCTGCACCCGAGACACCGCTCTTGGCGTCGATGAAGACCGGAAAACGCTCGTCGATGTAGCGGGTGAAGGGCAGCAGTCCCAGCAGTGCGGCGGTCGGATAGCATCCGGGATTGGCGACGAGGTTTGTCTTGCAGATCGCCTCTCTGTAGAGTTCCGGCAAACCGTAGACCGCTTCTGCGATGTGTGCTTTGTCTTCATGCGGACAGTAGTGTTTTTCATACGTCTCCAGCTCCAGGCGGTAGTCGGCGGAGAGGTCGACCACCTTGACGCCCTTCTCCAGCAACTCTTTCGCGAATCCCATCGACGCTTTGTGCGGCAGGGCGAGGAAGGCGAGTTCCGCCGCTTCGGCGATACTCCCCGCATCGGCTTTGTAGACGGGTGCGTCAAAAACATCTGTTAGTGAGGGGTGCAGCGCTGTCAGGGAGGTCTCACCCTCGCTCGTGGCGACATAGGTGATTTCAAAGCCGGGATGGCCGATCAGAATCTTGACAAGTTCCAGTCCGGTGAAGCCGCTGGCTCCTATGATCGCGACACGTCTCATATCTCGATATCCTCGTAGCGGATTTCGACGATTTCGTAAGTTTTTTCACCGCCGGGAAGCTGTACGGTCACCTCTTCCTCCTCCTCTTTGCCGATCAGCTGGCGCGCAAGCGGGGAGACGATGGAGATAAGCCCTTTGTCGGGATCGCTCTCGTAGGTACCGACGATGGTGTAGGTCATCTCTTCGCCGGTATCGACATCTTCGAGTGTGACGGTGGAGCCGAACATGACTCTGTCATGGCTTAGTTTGGAGGGGTCTACCTCCTGCGAGTTGTCGTAGAGGTCTCCCAGCTCCGCGATGCGTGCTTCGATGAAGCGCAGCTTTTCACGCGCAGCATGATACTCGGCATTTTCCTTCAGGTCGCCGTGGCTTCTGGCGATGTCGATCTCTTCGACGGTCTGGGGACGCTGTACCATCTTGAGGTCATGCAGTTCCTGGCCTAGTTTCTGTCGTCCCGCTTTGGTGATAGGCTGTTTTTGCATTGTGTTCCTTTTCTTTCTTTGACTTTTTAGTGATAAGGTTTTTTACAGAGCCTATAAAAGAGGCTCAGACCGAAGGGAGGATTTGTCCTCTTTTATAGGCTCTGTAAAAAACCCGCAAAGCTACTCATGAAGCAAAATATAGTTCAATTATAGCAAATTTACCACATTTTTCGCACTGCCGTGTGCGAGAATCTCTCTGAGGGTGGTAGCATGCTTGCTGAAAACCTCTTTGTCGAAGTTCCTGTACGCGTTCAGTAGATTTTCGGGGGTGACTGCATCCTGTAAAAACTCTTGATGTACCGGCGCTTTGCCCTCGAAATCCATGATGATATTGGCGAGGCCGATATGTCTGAGCTTTACGAGACGGCTGCCGATGAAGTAGTCGAGCGCTTTGGCTTTGTACGCCAGCACGAAAGGGGTGCCGATGAGTGCCGCCTCCAGTGTGGCGGTACCCGAACAGACGAAGGCGAAGTCGCTTCGGGCCACACTCTCCTGCATCTCGTAACTGATCGAAAAATCGCTCAGGTCGCCGTAGAGCGCTGCCAGATCGCGCCCTTTGAAAAAGGAGGGTATGACGACGACTTTCTCCCCTTCGATCTGCGCAGCAATATCTCTGAAAACCGGCATCAGTTTCGTGATCTCTCCGCGTCTGCTGCCGGGCAGAAAGGCGGTACGGCGGTAGGTTGCGTCGGGGTCGTGTGTGACGCTGATCTCATCGAGCAGGGGATTTCCGACATATGTCGCATGCGGGTAGAACTGTTTTTCGAAGGGGAAGATCGACGCCTGCACATCGACATAAGCCTCCACCTTTTTGACACGTTTTCTGTTCCATGCCCACACTTTGGGGAGGATATAGTAGACGATCTTTTTGTCGGGGTATTTCGCTTTGATCGCCTTTGCCAGCGGCAGGTTGAAGGCGGGAGAGTCGATAAGCAGTACGGTGTCGGCCTCTTTCGCGAGAAAGACCATCTCCCGTATCGCCTCTTTGGCTTTGAAGATTTTGGGCAGCACATCCAGAAATCCCATCACCGAAAACTGACTCGAAGCGTAGAGCGGTGTACCGAATTTCGGATCGAAAATACCACTGATCGTAGCACCCTTCAGTGCATCCAGTACCGGTTCCAGATGGAGGTTGGCGGAGGGCTCGAGAGCGGAGACGAGGAGCTGCATGCTTTAGATGCCCAGTTGGTTCAGGAGGGGGATTTCGACGATTTTGAAGTAAGGTTTGAACGCGTAGCGGTAGAGCAGATAGAGCACGATCGCCACAAATGCTAGTTTCCCAAGCAGCATAAAAAATTTCTCCTGTGCCGACATCATCACTCCTTCTCATCTTCAATAATCAACTTCTCCCCGAAGGGCACCTCTGCTGCATCCGGCAATACCCATAGTGTATCAAAACCCGGCTCAAATTCCGGAAATCTCCCCTGTGCATCGGTAAAGTAGAGCAGCAGCGTCGGGTTGTCGATCTGCTCCGCCATGAAGTGAAAGACCGGACGAAAGTCGGTTCCGCCGCCCCCTTTGGTCCGGTACTCCAGGATATCTCCGGGGTAAAACTTCTGATGGTACTGAATCTTGCTGTCACAGGCGATCAGGTCGATCTCAAAGCTGTTGAAGCGCTGCATGATCGCTTCAAATTCGGCGAAAAACTGTGCCAGCCGTCTCTCATCGATCGACCCGGAAGTATCGATGGCGACGACGATTTTGAGCAGTTCGCTCTGCAGGGAGGGGAGGGCGAACCCCTGATGGATGTAGCGTTTGTTAGGCGGGAAGAAGCGGTAATCCTCCTTCGCATGACGTTGCACATATTGGTGGAGTGCGTCACGCCAGTCGATCCTGCTCTCAGCGATCTGCGGGAAAAAACGATCCAGATCTTTCGGCAGTTCATCCTGCGCGATCGCCTTTTGGAGCAACTGTTCGAGAAACTCGACATCGCCCTCTTCATCCTGTACGATCTTCTCGCTCTTTTGCTCCTCTTCGACATACTCTTTGTCGTCGATCTCACTCTCCAGCACGGCGTAGATCTCTTCGGCGTACATCCCGTCGAAACGGCTCTGGTAGTTGATGCGATCGGGCGGATGGAGGTTGTTTTTCATCAGCATGCTGTTGATGGCGTAGTCGGTTGCCAGTTGCCAGAGCCACCCTTCGCGCTTGCCGCTTCTGCTTTGGTGCGCCAGTGCGTAGTGCATCGCGGCATTGGCGAGGGCGAACTCCACCTCTTCGACGCTGCATGCTTCCAGAAAATCGTCATTGTAGGCGAACTGCGTTCCATCACTTCTGAACGCTTCGATATCCTCATCCGGTTTGAAATCCAGCGCCGAAGCGATCGAACCGAAGTAGGGATGCTCCAGCATCAGCTTCGCTTTGGCCCTGGTGAGTTTGGTTTCAGATTTCATGCGCTATACCTTATCTCTACGTGATCGGTCAATAATGATACCGACAAGAGATCACATGAATCCTATCCTCATATACTTCATATACAAGTCTGTGTTCCCGGTTTATCCGTCTTGACCAACATCCCTGCAGCACGTGCTTTAAAGGTTCCGGCTTACCGCTTCCCTCATAGGGAGAGCGTACAATCTCTTTTAAAAGTGTATTGACCTTTTTGAGCATCTTCTTATCCTGGGATTGCCAATAGATGTAATCTTCCCACGCCTCTTTCGTAAAGAGCAGGTTCATTCTTCAATCAATCTCTTTTCTTCTACCTGTCCCGCTCTGGCTGAAGAGAGTGACTTTAAAAGTCGCTCTCTGTTTCCGGGGGAAGAGAGAAGATATTCCGTCTCTTTCATCGCATTGTATTCATCGAGAGAGATGATGACGATATTTTCTCCATTTTTACGGTTTACGATGATCTCTTCACTATCTTGATAGGCAGCATCAAAGAGGGATTTTAGGTTGTTTCGGGCTTCTGTGAAGTTTACTACTTTCATAAACGGTTCCTTTTATGTTCAATATCCTGTGCATATTGTAGTACATTAACGGGGATTTGTCAAGAAAATTCTATCAAAAGAGAAACTATTGACAGATCAAAACCAATCTGCGCAAAAGGTGCGTCCGGCCGGCCCTGGTGTTGCCAAAGCGCATTTGGAAGTTTATCGTGATCCAGATGCTTCAATTATGTATCGGTGCAGTGAAACCCCATCTCTCATGCCAGCAGATAGCTGAACTTTTGTACCCACGCTTCCCACTGCGGGGCGTTTTCGACAGGGATGCCGTTTTTCTGCATATCTTTGACCAGCATGATCGCAAATTCGCCGGGGAGGGAGAGGGAGAAGGCGAGGACGTTGTCGATCTCCTCTTTCTCTTTACTCTGTTGCAGGCGGTTGACGAGGCCCGCGCAGAGGGCGAAAAGGACTTTGGTATCCTCCTCTTCGACCGCTTTCAATTCGCCGCTGACGATCGCTTCGATATCGGGCAAGCGGTGCATCACTTTGCGAAACGCGAGAAAATCGACACTGTTCTCTTTCCCGATCGCGCCGGCGATCGCTTCGTGCAGCAACGCTTCACCGACTCCCGAATGTAAAATCCTGTGCACATACTCCCACGATCTCGGTGTAGGGAATGAGCGCTCGTTTCTGGTCGGGTCAAAGTCGAAGAGTTTGCTCTTGTCGAAACTGAGATAGCCGATGACCGCTGCATCGATGCCGTAATGATAGGCCCACGCTTTCCAGTCCTCAAAATCGACCGCCATCTCCAGGTGGACGAAGCGGTTTGCCAGCGGCGGGGGCATGCGAAAGGTGACACCGCGGTCGTTTTCACGGTTTCCGGCAGCGATGATACTCCACCCCTCCGGCAGTTCATAGTCGCCCACTTTGCGATCCAGCACCAGCTGATAGGCGGCAGCCTGTACCGAAGGTGCGGCAGTGTTGATCTCATCGAGAAAGAGGATCCCCCTGGAGTCAGGCTCTTTGGGCAGAAAGTCGGGACTTGCCCAGACTGCCTCGTTTCTTGCGCTGTCGAAGAAGGGGATACCCTTCAGGTCGGTCGGGTCGAGCAGTGAGAGACGCAGGTCGATGAACTGATAGTCATGGTCGCTTGCGATCTGCTTGACGATAGAGGATTTTCCGATTCCCGGAGGACCCCAGACAAAGGCGGGGAGTCTCTCTTTGGTGAAATGGGTCAGTGCTTCGTAGATTTGGCTGGCTTTCATAATGGTTATATTCCTAAATTTTGCAAGATATTTTCCGTAAAGGTGCGGTTCTCTTTGAGATATGGGAGCAGTCTGGCGTCGATCTGAAGCTGCTGGAGCCATGGAACGGGCAGGGCTTCGTTGAGTGAGAGTGCACGGTTGATCTCAAAATCGTCCCGCTCCAGCAACACCTGCAGGATCTCCTGGGGTGTCGAGGGGTTGAGCGCCAGATGCTGGTCGATGGCCGGATCGTTTCGGCGATAGAGCGCTTGCAGCAGAGATGTCGGCGTATTCGGGTTGGCGGCGATGGCCGGAAGCAGTCGGGGATCGTTTCGGGCGTAGAGCGCTTCGATCTGTGCACGCTTCAAAACGGGATTTTGTGCGAGTGTTGCGAGCAGCGGCGTATCGCTCTTTTCCAGCAGATAGTCGATCACCTCTTCGCTGAGGTGTTCATTTTCACCGATTTCTGTGGGGATGGGATCGGGCAGGTATTGCAGATGCTCCTTATCTATCCGCTGTGTCAGCCAGAGGGCAGAGATTGACGAGAGCGATTCGAAGAGGGCGGGGGAGAGTTTTTCGTTGAGCGCCAGCGCCTCTTTGGTTTCATCTTCGGTTTTTTCGTCGGCACGTGCAAAGATCTGCTCCTGCATCGCATGCGGTGTGGCGGGATTGCGTGCCAGAAAGTAGTCGATGGCGGGGTTGTTGAGACGAAAGAGGCGGGTGAGCGTCTTTTCGGAGGTGTGCGGGTTGATCGCGATCGCTTCCCGGGTGGCGGTCGGGCGTCTGGCACCGCTTCGGCTCTGTTTGACTTCGATCCCGGGCAGGTCGAACATCAGATCGAGCAGGTCGGGATTTTCGGTCATGATCGCCACTTCGAAGACCGAGATGGGGGAGTGGTAGGTGGCGCTGTCGAAACGGCTTTTGGAGAAGAAACGTTTGGCGAAGAGGGTGGCGAGTTTCATGTTTTCGGAGTTGTCGAACATCCCCTCTCCGCCCCAGTCGACCATGGCGAAGAGTTTGATGAAAAGCGCGTCGCTGAGGTAGCGGTTGTGCAGCAGACGTGCTAGCCGCTGCTGGTTGTTGGAGAGTTTGAGGCTCATCAGGATGGCGTCGGAGTTGAGCCGGTCGGCATAGAGTTTGTCGAACTGATCGCTGTTGTAGAGGTGGATCCCCCGGCGGTACGCTTCCGCGGCGATCTCCTCTTCCATCGGCGAGAGGATCGTACTCTCAAATGCCATCGCGACGTCTTCGTCGGGTGTGGTGGTGTAGCGGATCCCGAATTTCTCCAGAAAGAGTCTGATCTCCTCATCGCTGAGGCTGTTGAAGCGGCCCAGAAAGAGGATCGCCCTCCCTTTTGCCGCAGCGAAATCCCGGTCGATATTCTTCATGTTCTATAGTTCCCCGTTCCCTCTGTTTTTGGAGAGATTATACCATAAGGGTGCCCATAAAATCATCTGCTCTGCAGTGCTGCAGTGCGCGGCATACACGCGCGGGAGTGCCACGTTCCCAAAGAGAAGATTTACCAACTCTGTGCTATAAATAAAGTAATAATATTATTAATAACTAATTATAGAATAGAGGGGGTATGGATTGTGGACAGACGGGAACTGCTCAAAAAGAGCCTCGGCACATTGGTTTTGGCAGGGATACCTGCGATGGCATCGAAATCATCCGAAAAAACGGGCACTATAGCATCGGGCAAGCATGCCTCGAAGCGAAAAGATCCCCGTGTGGTCGTTGTCGGAGGCGGGTGGTCGGGTCTCGCTCTGGCCAGACATCTCAAACGCTACGCACCCCAAAGTGAAATCACGCTCGTTGAAAAACGGGAGTGCTTCATCTCCTGTCCTCTCAGCAACGAGTGGCTGGTCGACCTGGTCGATCTCGACTTTCTGACCCACAGCTATATCGATGCTGCACGAAACAACGGATACCGCTATCTTCAGGCGACTGCGACAGATGTCGATAAACACCATCAGATACTGAAGACGACTGCGGGCGATCTCGCTTACGACTATCTTGTCTTTGCCGTGGGGATAGAGTATGACTACGATGCATGGACACATGGTGACAAAGCGCTCGAAGCGCGGCTCCGCAGAGAGTATCCGGCAGCCTTTGTGCCCGGTTCGGAACATCTGACACTCAAACGTAAGATCAAAAATTTCAAAGGGGGCAACTTTGTGCTCACGGTTCCCGG